>NZ_VIKZ01000022.1:9603-29507 GCF_009711985.1 Dolichospermum sp. UHCC 0260
ACAACTGACCAATCAAAATGAAAGACAAATTATTAAACTGGCTCAACTTAATCTTAGTCGCTGATGTTTTTTTAGTGATTTTAGGTTTTGCGTGGCTTGTTATAGCCGTGATTGGTGATGCTTCGGGAATCAATTTAGGTTTAGATTTGTGGCACAAACTCTGGATGCCAGTATTTAATCCTGCTATTGGTATATTGATGGGTGGTGCGCTATTTAGTGGCATTATTAGTTGGGTATCTAAGAAACTGACCAAAAATGAGTTGTCTTGAATTTTACTCATTTTCAAATAGCTGGATTAATCGGCTGAAAGGGTTTAGCAATGCTCATTGGTGTCAACTTAACGTAAAACCCATAGCCCGACTGGGAATGATAGCGCAGCGTGGCGTAAGCCATATTCCCAGTCTAATAGCGCAAGTCATCTTTAGATGACTGAATACTAGGAAAATTTATTAGTCCGTTTTAACGGACTTGATCTATTAGACAGGGAATTTATTCCCTGGTGGGTGTGGAACCCAAACAAATAAGCCACTTGTACTGAGCTTGCGATGCCCTGAGCCTGTCGAAGGGTCGAAGTATCTGTAGCCTAAGTTGACACAAGTAAGCATTGCTAAACCCCTACAAATAATCCACAACAAATGGAAAGCCCAGAGATAACAATTAATTTGATTGATAATCTTGACAACCAATTGCTTCTTCTGTATTCGCAATGTATGGATTTACTGTACATTTAAGACGATAATTATTAGTAAAAAATTGGCAATTAGGACAGGGGATTTTGTGCATTTCTTGAGCAATTTTAACAGTCTCTTTTGTTGCTGTCCATAAATTCAAAAATACCAAAACCATCACAGTCCAAGATGTGATAAAGCAAATCGGAATCAAGAATGCTTTTATTCCCTGAATTAGAAAAGATATAAAATTCAACATGGCAATTTATAAAATAAGTGAGGAGTTAGAAATTAATATAACTCCTAACTCCTCATTGCTCACGTCTAGCTGAAGATATATTCAATTAAACGCCAGCGTGACCTAATGCAATACCTGTTACCAACATTCCCAAAACCAAAAACGGTTGGGCGCTGGCTTGATATTTGACATCATTGGCTATGGGATCACGGAGAAAATACATATCTTGGAAAGTGATTTGGGGAATGATTAATAAGACGAGAATTGCTGCATATAAATTCTCGTGAATACTCACCAAATAACCTGCCACCAAACCTTGAAATAAATCAATCATGACTACACAAATCAAAGCCGCAGTTTGGATGCCAAACATAACTGGTAATGATTGTAGTCCTAATTGGCGATCGCCTTCCACACTCTTAAAATCATTGACAATGGCAATACCCAAACCAGCCAAACTGTAGAATAGAGTCAGAATCACAATTTTCCAATTCAATTCTCCAAATAAAGCATGACCAGCCCACCAAGGTAAAGCAATGTAACTTGCACCCAAAGCATAATTTCCTAACCAACCATTTTGTTTTAATTTCAATGGTGGTGCAGAATAGATATAGGCGATAAAAGTCCCAAAAACGGACAACATTAAAACAGTAGGAAATTGATGACCTGCCCATAAATCTAAGGTATAAGCCACCCCACATCCTAATAATAGTAAAAGCACGAATTGGCTAATTACTTGCTTTTCAGAAATTCTCCCCGAAGGTATGGGACGGTAAGGCTCATTAATCGCGTCAATTTCTCGGTCATAATAATCATTGATGGTTTGGGTATAACCTGTCAACAAAGGACCAGAAAGCAACATACAAAGGGCAGACTTCAAAACATTTTCTAAAGTCCAAGTGTAGTTACCAGAAGAAGCCGCACCGCAGACCA
Source organism: Dolichospermum sp. UHCC 0260 (assembly GCF_009711985.1). Taxonomy (NCBI): domain Bacteria; kingdom Bacillati; phylum Cyanobacteriota; class Cyanophyceae; order Nostocales; family Aphanizomenonaceae; genus Dolichospermum; species Dolichospermum sp. UHCC 0260. The sequence continues at coordinate 11,443 of NZ_VIKZ01000022.1, forward strand.
CACCCCAAATTAGGGGAATCCAGGTAATCGGTTTCATCAATTGCAAGCGAATTTTCCAAATGGAAGTTTCCCCAGCACTTGCACCTTTCATTCCTAGCAATTGCCGAGTTTTCGCATTACGGTCTTCTGCAATTGTGACTTCTGGATTTGTTGATTCTATAGCCTCATTCGGCTGAGAATTTGGGTCAATGGGAGTTGATTCAGACATAAGGGGTAATGGTAATTGGTAATAGGTGATTGGTAATAGGTAATGGGTAATTGGTAATTATTGCCCAGTCCCCAATCCCCAGTCCCCAATCCCTAAAAAGAAATTATCAAATAACTATTTTGAAACTTTGCACCAGTTACAGGTTTACCACTTAAAGCCGGGGGGAGGAAGATATTACGTCTTTGATCTCCGGCTTCTACTGTGACTTCTGGTCCCTGTTGAGTAAGTTTTACCTGTTTTTTGTCGAAACCAGGTAAAAATAAGCGGACTTGGCGATTATGTACGTCAATTTCAATTGGTTGGTTAGCTTGTAATGCTTGCTCAACAAAGTTGGGTAAAGCATCTATCAGAGGTTGCCATTCCCCCTGGGAGACATCAGGAACTATGCTCACAGGTAGAGGTGCAAATTCCTGGGATAAGTTAGTATTTTCTCCATCAGCAACTAAGATTGCTCCACCAACAGTTAAACCAATTTGTTGGGCGCTTCCCCACAGATAGCGGGAATTTGCCACATCAATGGGTTCTGATGTTGTCACCAAAAAAGCGGCAACTCGCTGGGGATTAGCTAAAGCGGCTTTACCTTGTTCGAGAAAATTATTAACTTGGTTAGTGGGTTGAGAAAAATTATCAGCAGTCCAATTAATATTAAAAAGACTGCTAATTAAAGGTTGAATTAGGGGAGATTCGGTAATTGTTTTCCCTAAATCGGAATTTACGAACAATTGCCTAAATCGTCTCATATACCAACTTAAAGATTCTGGCATTCCCAACATTCGCAAGCTGGCAGCATCGCCTGTGCCATCATAGATAATCGCGTCATATTTGCCACTGGCATCATATTCACGAATCGCATTGAGAGCAAGGGCGTTGTCCATACCTGGTAATACCACCAGTTCCTGCCCATAAACCTCTTTCAAAATCGGTGTGCGGAGGTATTGAGCCTCCAATTTTTTCACTTCGTCCCAGTTGCGTTCTAGCAGTACAGATGCTTGAAACTGTACTGCTTGTAGATTAGGAGAGATTTCCTGGGGGTCAGGAGTCAGAGTAGTATTGAGTAGAATTGGCAATGTTGGATCTGCTAGTCCTGCTAGAAGTACCCTTTTGCCTTGTGTTGCCAAACTAATGGCTGCGGCGATCGCTATCTTACTGCGAGCGATGCCGTTTTTGCCCAAAAATGTCAGTATCAAGGCCATTACTCAATTTCCAATTTTGCCGATCTTTTCAATAACAACTTAGCACTTAACCAATCTTCTTAGCCTCTACTGTAAGTTGTTTTGACTAGGCTGGTTTGATTTCATCTTCAAAAAACCAGGTGGAGAAGTTGTCATCAAACTTAACTACCACACCGATTCCCGCCCCGTCAGTGACTTTGTAGCCTTGGATAATGCCAACTTTTCCCAGTTTTTGAGCGATAGTAGAGGATACGCGATCGCGCAAACGAATCACCTTAACTTTCTGTCCGATGTCCATGATCTAGTTACAATAAAATAATCCAAATCTCAGTGTAGCGGAATCTGTCACTTACCCACCATTAATTAACCCCCAGACTTAAATTATTCATCAGTCTGAGGGCAATTTACCAACAAGAGATGCTCCTAAATCAGTGTATTAATCGCCGAAGAAGAAGCTACACCATTTTGCGAATCATTGTGAGTTGATTGCTGTGGCTGGGTTTCTTCCTGTACACCTCGCATCTTAATTAACTTAATAGCCCGGTTCACACTTTCCGGCAAAACTACCACCAGACTACCATCAGGAGCCATGTCCAAGGCTTTGTTAATAGCTGTGGTTTCATCCAAAATTGATTCAAAGCGGTAATTAGGCTTAACTTGGGTAATGCCTTGAATAATCAAATCTGAAGCTGAACCACGAGGTCTACCTCTAGTATCATCATCTTCTTTAATAATAATGTAGTCAAAGATATCTGCTGATAACTTACCTAGAGTCACAAAATCTTCATCACGGCGATCGCCCGGACCACCAATCACACCAATGCGCTGTCCCGTTGTCCAATTCCGAACAAATGACCCCAAAGCCTCATAACTAGCCGCATTGTGGGCATAATCTACCAAAGCATGGTGTTTACCCAAATTAAACAAATTCATCCGTCCTGGGGTCTGACTCACAGAAGCACGGAAGCCTCTTAAACCAGCCCGAATTTGCTCAATGGTGACATCTTGAACAAAAGCCGCCAAACTGGCAGCTAAAGCATTAGCAATCATAAATGGCGCTCTTGCACCCATTGTCAAAGGAATATTTTCTGCTCTTTCGATGCGGTGCGTCCAATCACCTTTGACAATAGACAGATAACCATGTTCATAGACTGCGGCCACTCCACCCTGTTGAATATGTTTCCGTACCAGATCCGAGTCTGGATTCATGGTGAAGTAGGCAATATTTGCCTTAGTCTTTTCTGCCATCGCTGCAACCCGGTGATCATCGGCATTGAGTACCGCATAACCATCAGGAAAAACAGCCTCAGCAACTACACTTTTGAGATGGGCTAATTGTTCAATAGTATCTATATCGCCGATGCCCAGATGGTCAGCAGACACATTTAATACCACACCTACATTAGCATTTTCAAAACCCAACCCAGAGCGGAGAATCCCACCGCGAGCCGATTCCAATACCGCTACTTCTACGGTCGGATCTTGAAGGATAACATGGGCGCTTTGAGGACCTGTATTATCTCCTGATTCTACTAAGAAATCACCGATATAAGTACCGTCTGTAGTTGTGTAGCCTACTACTTTACCAGTTTGCTTATAGATATGTGCTAACAGGCGGGTAGTGGTGGTTTTACCATTTGTGCCTGTGACAGAGAGCAGAGGAATCCGTCCAGATTGTTCATTGGGGAACAGCATATCCATGACCGCACCAGCGACATTGCGGGGGATACCAATGCTGGGGGCGACGTGCATTCGGAAACCAGGGGCGGCATTGACTTCGACAATTACCGCATCTACTTCTCGGAGCGGACGGCTAATATCGGAAGTGACAATATCTATCCCAGCTACATCTAAACCGATGATTCTCACTACCCGTTGTGCTAACCATATATTTTCCGGGTGAATTTCGTCTGTGCGATCTACAGCACTACCACCTGTACTCAAGTTGGCTGTAGCCCGCAGATAACACATTACCCCCTGGGGTGGCACACTATTGATGGTGTAGCCTTGTCTATCTAGGAGTTGATAGCTGGTACGGTCTAGTTCAATCTTAGTTAAGACATTATCATGACCTTCACCGCGATTGGGATCTTGGTTTGTTTCTTCAATTAGCTCTGTAATCGTAGATTTGCCATTACCCACGACATGGGCGGGGATTCTCTCCGCTACAGCAACTACCTTGCCATTAACTACCAATACCCGATGATCTCGTCCTACATAATATCTTTCCACAATCACTGAACGAGAAACCTGTCTAGCCATTTCATAAGCGGCTTCTGCGTCTTCCCAATTACGGATATCAATGGTGATACCCCGGCCATGATTACCATCTGAAGGTTTAATCACGATGGGATAACCACCAACATATTCAACGGCTTCCTCTAAATCATCAAAGAAATTGATAACTGTCCCTCTAGGAACTGGGACACCGTTGGCATCGAGAATCCGTTTAGTAGCTTCTTTATCACCAGCTAGTTCGACACCAAGAATGCCTGTGTTATTGGTCATTGTGGCCTGAATCCGTTTTTGATGGATACCATAGCCCAATTGAATTAAGAATCTAGCTGGTAAAGGCATCCAAGGAATACCTTTTTTCTCCGCTTCTTTGATAATAGCTTCTGTTGAAGGTCCTAGCGAAGCATCACGCCAAAAGTCTTTCAGGTCTTGAACATCTTGCTCTAGTTCGGCTTTGGGATAACGTCCCCGGTCAATAATACTTTGACATAGCCTGACTGCTGCCCGTGCTGCATAGCGACCCGCCTCTTCATTTAGGTACTCAATCACTACCTGATAAATTCCAGGTGTGACAGTTTCACGGGTGCGACCGAAACCTACGTGCATTCCCGCTAATTCCTGGAGTTCCAAGGCTACGTGTTCCACTATATGACCCATCATGGTGCCTTCTCGCACCCGCATCAGAAAACCACCCCGACAGCCAGGGGAGCAGTAGTGACCCTCTAGGCTGGGGAGAGCCTCTACTAATCCTTCATAAAAGCCAGGGATTTCATTAGAGGGCGTTTCGGCAAGGTTTTCTAAATCTAGGCGCATGACGATCAGCTTGTGCCGTCGAATGCTCCAGTAATTTGGGCCGCGTAAGGTCTGGATCTTGAGGATTCTCATGGGAATAGGTAGATGGAGATTCGGAACCAAAATTCTAGTTTCTTACTGGAATTGACCGCTAAACTGTTCATGTCAAACAGTTTTTTATGATTAGATAGTATTTATCTAAAATCTGAAAACAGGAAGAAATCAGAGCGCGGTCAAATCATTGTCATCTGAGATACTCTATACCGTCAGCTAGAGATGCGATGCACAGCAGGTAAAACAGTACGTTGGTAAAGATGGAAGCGATCTCCGTAACTGAGGATATGTAGTCTTAAATTATGTAAAGTCAAGGGTTCGTTAGCACTAACATTGGGTTCATTGGTGTGGGTAAGTTCTGTAGGATCAACAATGGTGACACTGCCTTTGCCCATAACTTGTAACCAACCATCTCGTTCAAACACAGCACAGGTGTCTTCGTCAATACCAATGCCCAGTCTATCAGGGTGAGCGGCGATGGCACTAACTAATCTCCCCATGCGATTCCGGTTATGGAAATGTTGGTCAACGACAACTTCAGGAATAAATCCTAAGCCTGTTGCCATGTCCACTAGAGAACGATTGGGGGTTTCACCACTGCCACCACCTGCGATCATGTGATGTCCCATGACGGCTGCTCCAGCACTTGTTCCTGCTAAAGTCAGTTGTCCGGCTCTCACCCGCTGGCGGATAATTTCCATTGCTGGTGTGTCGGAGAGGACTCCACAAAGACGCAGTTGGTCTCCTCCTGTCAAGAAGACACCACTACAGGCTTCGAGGGATGCTTTAATCTCCGGATTTTCGCATTGTTCCCGTTCCCGAATGTCTAAAATTTCAACCTTCTCCGCACCCATTTCTTCAAAAATGCGAACGTACCTACCAGCAATAATGGCAGGCTCACGGGAGGCTGATGGAATTATTGTAATATACGCCTTGTTACCACCAGCACGAACAAAAAAAGTTCTTAGAATTTCTCGTCCATGAACTTTATCTTCTGCGCCTCCGATAACTAGTACGGCGGTTTTAGTAGCTTGGGGTGTCCTCATTTCCAGCGATTTAACTTCTAACTGCGGCATTGTGTTTCTGCTTGAGGGAGTCAACAACTTCAGGTTAATTCAACAAGGGTTGCTACTTGTTAATTTTCGCCTTTTGCTTTAATGAGAGGACACTGCTTGACGCACACGATGCCTCAATTTTCTCATGTCCGTCATTCTCATGGCCAGCATCTTGTTTTTTACCTATCTACTTTTCCAGCCGGGAATTATAGTGCTAAATTAACTATAATTCCCTTCTGGATTTAGGTTTTAGTCGGCCTTGACACTCTTACTTCTGAGCTTGGCTAGATGCATCCCGGAAGTTGTTAACTTTGGTGGGATTATTAATTTAAATTTAGTAGTGACAATATTTAAACATAAATCAAGTAACTAGAAAAACTTTTGATCTCACTTGGAAACAGGAAACAGGGAACAGGGAACAGGGAACAGGGAACAGGGAACAGGGAACAGGGAACAGGGAACAGGGAACAGGAGAGAAACTTCCTTCTTTATTCTTTCTTCTCTTTCTCCTGACTCGGTGACTCCTGACTCCTGACTCGGTGACTCCTGACTCCTGACTCATGTGCTACGTTATCAGTTATTCTATTGGCTAGGTATCTACCCTTAATATTAGTTCTATCGAATACGAATTACTGTGCGTTTTGATATAGTTACACTTTTCCCTGACTGTTTCACGTCAATTCTCAATTCTGGTTTGCTGGCTAAGGCCTTAGCTAAACAGATTGCTCAAGTGCATCTAGTTAATCCCAGAGACTTTACCACGGACAAACACCACAAGGTGGATGATGAAACCTATGGTGGTGGTGTGGGAATGCTGATGAAGCCAGAACCGATTTTCGCGGCTGTGGAGTCTTTGCCGATTCTACCCCGTCGTGATGTGATTTTGATGAGTCCCCAAGGACAACCGATGAACCAGCCCTTGCTGCGGGAATTAGCCGCGAATTATGACCAATTGATTGTTATTTGTGGTCATTATGAAGGGGTAGATGACAGGGTGCTAAATTTGGTGACTCGTGAGATATCTTTGGGCGATTTTATCCTCACTGGGGGAGAAATTCCTTCTATGGCTTTGATTAATGGTGTGACGCGGTTGCTACCGGGAACTGTGGGTAAGGAGGAATCTCTCAAAAATGAAAGTTTTGAAGCGGGTTTGTTAGATTTTCCCCAGTATACTCGTCCTGCTAATTTTCGTGGTTGGAAAGTCCCAGATGTGCTACTAAGTGGTAATCATGCAGCAATAGCTCGTTGGCGTTTTCAACAACAAATTGAGCGCACTGCTTCCCGTCGTCCCGATTTGCTGAAAAAATGGCAAGAAGAGCAGGGGGAGTAGGGGGAGTAGCGGGAGTAGGGGGAGTAGCGGGAGTAGGGGGAGTAGCGGGAGTAGGGGGAGTAGCGGGAGTAGGGGGAGAAAAATATTCTTTTGCAACTGACAACTGTAAGGGCGAAGCATTTGGAAGATAAATTATCGGTAGTTGCGAAAAATGCTTCTCCAAATGCTTCGCCCCTACTAACAACTGACAACTAACAAACTATGAACATCAGAATTGGTAACGGCTACGATATACACAGATTGGTGAGCGATCGCAATTTAATTTTAGGCGGTATTCACATTCCCCATGAACTCGGCTTGTTAGGACACAGTGATGCTGATGTTCTTACCCATGCCATTATGGACGCGATGTTAGGAGCATTATCTTTAGGGGATATTGGTCATTATTTTCCCCCTACAGATCCAAAATGGAAAGGGGCTGATAGTCTTGTACTATTAGATCAAGTACATCAATTAATTCGTGACCAAGGTTGGAAAATTGGCAATATTGATTCTGTCGTTGTGGCTGAACGTCCCAAATTAAAACCCCATATTTCTAAAATGCGGGATAAATTAGCCGCAGTTTTAGAAGTAGAACCAAATCAAATTGGTGTCAAAGCTACAACTAATGAAAAACTTGGACCAACGGGAAGAGAAGAAGGGATTTGTGCTTATGCTGTAGTTTTGTTAGTAGCAGATGATTAATTCATAACTAAATAGGAGAATGTTTAGTTTAGATAAACCAGAAGAACTAATTAAAATCCGACTTATTTCTATTATTTGGAATAATCAATTTGATTCACCGGAGAAAATAGAAAGTTTATTTCAACTGTCTTTTCCAGATATTATCGTCTTAGATCAAAATCAGCAAATTGCATTATTAGTAGATGTCAAAGCGCAAGAAATTCTAGAAAGTCATGAAAATGATTTATCAAAAGTCAGCAATCTGTATTTACAAAACTCTCAAACAAACCCGCGATTTGTTATGTTAGCAAATTTAACAGAAATTAATGTTTTTAAATCTACTAATGGTGTATTTTCTAAACCAGAGATATCATTAAATACAGGAAAAATTCTCAGCCATTATGATTCAGAATTTTGTGAGAAAACAATATTTAATTTCTATTTGAAAACCCTTATAGTATCTTGGTTAAGAGATTTGAGTTATCACTGGAAATCAGAAATACCACCTGCCTCTGAAAAATTTGAAAAAATAGGTTTATTAGCAAAGATAAAAAATGGAGAAACATATTCACAAAACTATGAATAAGAGTAGATAATTTATATTTAATTACCAGTATCAGGAATATCAAAATATTAAAACCATGACATTACAAAAAATACTCAATCTTACGAAACGCTTTTTCTTATTAATCACAATTATTGCTTTTACAGCAACAACAATTACCGCTTGTAACCCAATTCAATTAAAAACCAATGCGGCTCAAGTTCCGCAATTAGTCAGAAGTATTCTGAATGATCCAAAAACATTTAATGCGGCACTTGGTTCTGAATCACCAAATATTTTTGATCTTACTTATGAAGGATTATTAACGCAAAATCCTATTAACGGTAAAATAGAAGGAGCATTAGCTCAATCATGGGAAATATCACCTGATAAAACCAAAATTGCCTTTACCATGCGTGAGGGTTTAAAATGGTCAGACGGACAACCATTAACAGTTGATGATGTCGTATTTACCTACAATGATATTTATTTAAATGAAAAAATTCCCACAGATACTAGAGATGTTTTGAGAATTGGTAAAGATCGCAAATTACCAACTGTGAAAAAAATAGATAATAAAAGAGTAGAATTTAGTGTACCTGAACCATTTAGACCTTTTTTGCTAAATACAAGGGCATCTATTTTACCTGCTCATATTTTAGAAAAATCAGTGAAAACAAAAGATAAAGATAGTAAACTGGAATTTTTGAGTAAATGGAGTGTTGATACTCCCCCAGAAGAAATTATTGTTAATGGACCTTATAAAATTGAAAGATATGATACAAGTCAACGGATAATTTTTCGCCGTAATCCCTATTATTGGCGTAAAGATGCTCAAGGTAAATCACAACCTTATATTGAACGGATAATTTGGCAAATTGTGGAATCAACAGATGCTTCTTTACTCCAATTTCGTTCCGGTGATTTAGATTCTATTAGTGTTTCCCCTGATTATTTTTCGCTGTTAAAAGTTCAGGAAAAACAAGGAAATTTTACAATATATAATGGTGGTCAAAGTTCTAGCACTTTATTTCTTTCTTTCAACTTAAATAAAGGGAAAAGAAATAATCAACCATTAGTTGATCCTATTAAATCTCAATGGTTTAATAATGTCCAATTTCGCCAAGCGGTAGCTTATGCTATTGATAGACAAACCATGTTAAATAATACTTTTCGTGGTTTGGGTACTTTCCAAAATTCTTCTATTTCTGTTCTAAGTCCTTATTTTTTATCACCAGAAAAGGGACTAAAAGTTTATAAATATAATCCTGATAAAGCGAAGGAATTACTAATAAAAGCAGGATTCAAATATAATGACAAAAATCTTTTAGTGGATAATCAAGGTAACGAAGTCAGATTTAGTTTACTCACCAATGCTGGTAATAAAATTCGGGAATCAATGGGTTCGCAAATTAAACAAGATTTGAGTAAAATTGGCATTCAAGTTGATTTTACTCCCTTGGCATGGAATACTTTTATAGGTAAGATATCTAATACTTTAGATTGGGAGGCTGGTTTATTAGGTTTAATTGATGGATTAGAACCTAATGATGGTGCTAATGTTTGGTCACCTGACGGGGGATTACATATGTTTAATCAAAAACCCCAATCTGGACAAAAGCCCATAGAAGGGAGAGAAGTTGCACCTTGGGAAGTGAAAATTAATGAACTTTATATTCAGGGCGCACAGGAATTTGATGAGGTGAAAGTCAAGGAAATTTATGGGGAAAGTCAACAATTAACACAGGAGTATTTACCTTTTATTTATTTGGTAAATTCCTCTGCTATGTCAGCAATTAGAAATCGTTTTGAAGGTATCCAATTTTCTGTCCTTGGTGGTGCTTTTTGGAATATTCATGAAATTAAAGTTACGAAATAGGTAATAGTGAAGAAATTCTTACTAATTACCAATCACCAAAAACTTTCTAGGTTGGCTAGAGTCTAAATCATTCTCATATTAATATCTGGTAATAAACTATGACATTACAAAAAATACTCCATTCCACAAAACGCTTTTTCTTATTAATCACAATCATTGCTTTCACAGCAATGACAATTACCGCTTGTAACCCAACTAAATTAAAAACCAATGCGGCTCAAATACCCCAATTAGTAACGAGTATTCTCAGTGATCCAAAAACATTTAATGCTGCGCTAAGTTCCGAATCACCAAATATTTTCGGTTACACTTATGAAGGATTATTAACTCAAAATCCTATTGACGGAAAAATAGAAGGTGTGTTAGCCCAATCATGGGAAATATCACCAGATAAAACCAAAATTACCTTTACCATGCGCGAAGGTTTAAAATGGTCAGACGGACAACCATTAACAGTTGATGATGTTGTGTTTACCTATAATGATATTTATTTGAATGAAAATATCCCTACAGATACTAGAGATGTTTTAAGAGTCGGAAAAGATCGCAAATTACCAACTGTCAAAAAAATAGATAATAGAAGAGTAGAATTTAGTGTCCCTGAACCATTTAGACCTTTTTTACTAAATACAGGAGCATCTATTTTACCTGCTCATATTTTAGAAAAATCAGTTAAAACCAAAAATAAAGATGGGAAATTGGAATTTTTAAGTAAATGGGGTGTTGATACTCCTCCCCAAGAACTTATTGTTAATGGACCCTATAAACTGGAAAGATACGATACCAGTCAACGGGTAATTTTTCGCCGTAACCCCTATTATTGGCGTAAAGATGCTCAAGGTAAACCACAACCTTATATTGAACGGATAGTTTGGCAAATTGTGGAATCAACTGATACTTCTCTACTCCAATTTCGCTCTGGAGATTTAGATACTATTGGTGTTTCTCCTGATTATTTTTCTTTGTTAAAAGTCCAGGAAAAACAAGGTAATTTTAGAATATATAATGGTGGTCCGAGTTCTAGCACTTCCTTTATTTCCTTTAACTTAAATAAGGGAAAAAGGAAAAATCAACCATTAGTTGATCCTATTAAATCTAAATGGTTTAATAATGTGCAATTTCGCCAAGCGGTAGCCTATGCTATTGATAGACAAACCATGTTAAATAATACTTTTCGCGGTTTAGGTACACCTCAAAATTCTCCTATTTCTGTCCAAAGTCCTTATTTTTTATCACCAGAACAGGGTTTAAAGGTTTATAAATACAATCCTGATAAAGCCAAAGAATTGCTACTAAAAGCGGGATTTAAATATAATGACAAAAATCTTTTAGTAGATGATCAAGGTAATGAGGTGAGATTTGCATTGTTAACTAATGCTGGTAATAAAATTCGGGAGTCAATGGGTTCGCAAATTAAACAGGATTTAAGTAAAATTGGGATTCAAGTAGATTTTACACCATTGGCTTGGAATACCTTTATAGATAAACTTTCTAATACTTTAGATTGGGATGCTTGTTTAATAGGTTTAACAGGGGGTTTAGAACCAAATGATGGTGCAAATGTGTGGTCGCCTCAAGGGGGATTACATATGTTTAATCAAAAACCTCAAGCTGGACAAAAACCGATTGAAGGTTGGGAAGTTGCTGACTGGGAAAATAAAATTAATGAACTTTATATTCAAGGCGCACAGGAATTTGATGAGGTTAAATTAAAGGAAATTTATGGGGAAAGTCAACAATTAACGCAGGAGTATTTGCCTTTTATTTATTTGGTTAATTCCTATTCTCTCTCAGCAGTGCGAAATCGTTTTGAAGGTATTAAATTTTCTGCGCTTGGTGGTGCTTTTTGGAATATTCATGAAATTAAAATTACGAAGTAGGTAATTCGTCAGGCTTCGCCCCGCTTCGCTAACACGCAGAGGCGCAGAGGCTCAGAGAGTAAGAGTTTGAGCTATTGGTTTCTTATTGGGATATTTCATTTCTGTTGTCCACAAGTTTGACGTTAAATGCGGGTGTTTCTACTATATGAATGGTGGTGGACGCAATGCTTATACTTCCGTTTGTGTTGTCGAATTCGTCAAGAATCCGACTAAAGATGATATCTTTTTTGCCTCGACGTTGTTTGTAGTCCACTATATAACGCAGGGTAAATTCTAGCCAGTTGTCGTTAGCTGTTAGGGTGACAGCAGGTTCAATTTTGGCATCTTCAATTAAATATTTGTGTACCATGTGTTGCCATTGTGCCTTGGCTTGAGGCATATATTCCCCGACAACTTCGTTAGCTACCTGTTGCAGAATTTCTCTGGTTAAAGAGCGATCGCTCCCGTATTTTACTGGTACAGTAATTTCATCCCATACAAAGGGAAAATCTGCCGAATAATTAAATACGGGTTCTTTAAATACAAAACTATTAGCAATTCTCACAATACGACCATTATAAAGATCAGCTTTTACCCAAGCACCGCACTCCATTAAGGTAGTCCGCAAAATACTAATATCTATAACATCTCCCATTATCCCACCCAGTAATACTCTATCTCCTGGTTTGTAATATTGACCTAAGGAAATAGCTACCCAACCAGCAAAACTCCCAATTACTTCTTGTAATGCAAAGGCGACACCAGCACCAATTACCCCAAAAATTACTGTTAGTTTTCCCAGGCTATCACTAAATATCAAAACAATTAATAAAGCCATAATTGCATAGCCAATGAAGGTAATGGCTTTGCGGATATGATAGCGCAAATCACTGTCTTGAACTTGGCGCGGTAAAACTTGAGCTAAAATTCGGAAAACAATGGCAACTATAATAATTCCTGAAGTTACTTCAATCAATTTGACAACTATAGCATCCGCCAGTAAGTTTTGAATTGTCTTTGAAGCATTTTCCACAAGTTACTCCTTATTAAATAAAAAGTTAATTTACATTCATGAATCTGGTGTATTTTTACTGTTATCAGGGTTGAACAGATTATTTAAAGAAGATAGCCGAAATCCTGGTGATTTGTAATCTTGAGGCCAATAATTTTCTGGTATAGTCGTCTGATTACCGTCTCTGACAGCAGAGTAATGGGGAGACAGAATTTCAATTTCTGCTTCATTACATTTATCTTGAATGTTTTGGTGGAGTTCTGAATAAATACTTGCCATGAGTATAGGTTTATTGGTATAAGCATTTAATTCATAGCTGACATAAAAATCATCTAAACTGGTTTGGAATACAAAGGGAACAGGCTCGGCTAAAATATTATTTGTTGCTATTGCTGCATCAATTAAAACTTGATGAACTTTTCGCCAAGGCACATCATACCCCAGTGTGATTGTAGTATTTAATATTAGATAATAATTAGGGTCTTGTGATAGGGAACTATAGTTGATAATTTGGCTAGTTAATACAGTTCCATTAGGAATAGTAATGATCACATTTTTAATGGTACGAATGCGGGTAACTAGCAGGGTTTTTTCTACTATATCACCTATAGCGTCACCAATTTTAATGCGATCGCCTATTTGGAAAGCACGAGTATAAATAAGAATAGTTCCCGCGACAACATTAGTAATAACAGCCGTTGAACCTAATGAAAATAAAACACCTAAAAATACTGAGATACCCTGAAAAGCTGGTGAACCAAATCCTGGTAAATAAGGAAATGCTAAGACTAATGCTAGGGCGACTATAATTAAGAATACCAGTTTATAAGTTGGTTCTGCCCAGTCATTATAAAAGCCGGAAATGGATATATTTCCATTACCCAATTCTGTGAAAATATAGCGAATAAATTTAAGACTGTAGTGGGTAATGAAGAAAATTAATGCTAATGCAAATATATTAGGTAAATAGTCGGCAAATGCTAACCAACTTTTATAAATTGCTCCTAGAAAATAACTAATAAGTCTAGAACTTATTTGTTTTGTCCAAGGAAAAAAACTTAAAACTAAAGAAATGTAGATATATAAAATACTAATTACTATAATTATGCAGATAATCTTAACTAGCCTAGTCACAATATTACTGACTCTAGCTGTGGGTAAAAGTTCTATATTTTGAATTCTTAACTCAGGAATTCTAATTCCTCTCCAATTTTGTAATTTAGTAATAATTCTGGGATAAACCTGATTAAACACTTTCAGGAACACGAATAAAATTACTGTTGAAATAAAAGTATAAAATAGCCCCTTCAAAATATTATATAAGCTACGTTCTTTTCTGTATTGATTGATGGCATTTCTAATTATTTCTATACATTTTTCTGCTAGTATTTGTCTTGTTTTATTGACAGCTTTAGCATCTTTGTCTGTGATGGTAAATAATGTTTTATCCCCTATGACAATATTAGTTGTATCTGAATCTTCTACAACTCGCAATTTATCCATAGATATTAATGGATCATTAGCAATTTTTTCTAGTCTATTGGTGACAGCTTGCGCTCGCTCTTGGTGAGAAAATGAACCGACATTTTTCTGAATTACAAATAGTGTTGTATTTCCTAATAACACAGGAGTTCCATCAGGGGAAACGCATCTAAATTTTATTGACAAAATACCGATTTAATGCGTAAACCAATAAATCCTCATTTATCGTTTGATTGATTTTTTCAGAGTCATAGTGATGGAATAAAATATTGTCAATAATGGTCGTTAATGCGAATATTTTGGTCATTATTGAGATTAAATTGCCCTTATTGATAAGATGCGTTTCCCCTGGGAGTTCCATCTATTTTATTCACAATTTCTGAATTTTGGGCAACAGGTATAGCTTTATCTTGAATAGTTACGGTTTTATCTTGAGAATAACCCATAGATATGTTGATTATAAAAATACAACATATCAGGCTAATCATGAATTTATTTAAAATATTTAGATACTTGTTTTTATTGGTGTATTTGTTCATGGTTTGATTAAATTTATGGACTTACTTAATCTACTTTTGATATGGTATCATTAAGGTTATAAACATAATCAACCTAAAAGCAAAGGCAATATTTTGAACAAATTTCGTACACAAGAAGCCGTGACAAGTAGGGGTTTAGCTTTTGCTTTACCCTTGCATAAATCAAACCGGATTCCTATAAAATAGATTTATAGTATAAATTGATGTTTGTGTATATCAAGCGCATATCAAGGATAATTATATTCACTTAAAATCTAAAATTGCTGTGACACAACCCGAAAATTTGCGATCGCTCTTAGAATCCGTCGCCAATGGTACAATTAGCCCAGAGATAGCCTTTGACTCCCTCAAAAACTTACAATATGAATCTGTAGGTGAGTTTGCTAAAATAGACAACCATCGTCAATTAAGAACAGGTTTCCCGGAAGTAATTTGGGGACCTGGTAAAACACCGGAACAAATTGCTCAAATTATGGAAGTCATGCGCCACCGCACTTCCGTAGTCATGGCTACCCGCATTGAGCCAAAAGTATATTCTGCATTGCAAAAAAAAGTTAGAGGTATCCAATATTACGAACAAGCCCGAATTTGTGCCATTGTTCCTCCGGTGATTGAAGTCAGATTTCCTGGACAAATCGGGATTCTCTCCGCTGGTACTGCTGATTTAGCCGTCGCCGAAGAAGCCGCTGTCACTGCGGAACTTTCGGGTTTTTCTGTACAGCGTCTTTGGGATGTGGGTGTAGCCGGAATTCACCGTTTATTAAGTAACCGTCACCTGCTAGAATCATCATCAGTATTAATTGTGGTAGCGGGCATGGAAGGGGCTTTACCCAGTGTGGTAGCAGGTTTGACGGATTGTCCAGTGATTGCTGTTCCTACCAGTATTGGTTATGGTGCAAGTTTTTCCGGTTTAGCACCTTTATTAACAATGCTCAATTCTTGCGCTGCTGGTATAGGTGTGGTCAATATAGATAATGGCTTTGGTGCAGCGGTTTTAGCGGGACAAATTTTAAGAACTTCAGAAAAATTACGCTTGGCAGCAGAAAAATATTAAAGTATGACCGTAAAAACTGCGTATAATTACGATATTTATCTCATGGAACACCTTAACGACTCACTATTTCTCATCTTGGGAAATTTGGACTTTCATATCAATTTTACTGTTAGTAATTACACAGACTACTTTATATATGGTCTTGTAAAAGAGACAGACATTTTGGGTCAAATCCAAGGTGCTTGGAATCACTTTGTCAAAACTGGGCAAATTTGGGCGATGGTTATTGGTTTTGTCATTGGCTATATGTTTAAAGGTTTAACCAGTTACAGTTAAATTTATGGTCAGGAACAAGGAATAGAGTTGAAAGTCTTTTGGTATCTGATTTTTTTGATCAATATCTGTTTTAAACTACTTGACAACTGCTATATTCTAGGTTTTAGATTTTGGATTAATCATGATTCAAAATCGGCGTTGCTGATTAAGAGTATGATTTTATTGGGCTTCGCCCCGCTTCGCTAACACGCAGAGGTGCTCCAGTCTCAGAGAGTAAGAGTTTCATTTTTTTGATTTTTCAATTTCATACCTCAATTCAGCAACGCCCAAAATCAATACCTTGTCCATTTTCTGCTTTGTTGGGTTAAGCGACAGCGCAACCCAAGGCTCATGTTGGGTTTCATGTTTCAACCCAACCTACAAATCAAGGCTTTTTCCAATTTGGACAAGGTATTGAAAATCTAACATCTAAAAATAATTTCTGCCTCTCCCTTCAGATTTATGACCGAAAAACAAACTTGGAGTCAGCGGTTTGAGTCCGCGCTGCATCCGGCGATCGCTCGTTTCAATGCAAGTATCAGTTTTGACATTGAACTCATCGAATATGATATTACAGGTTCTCAAGCCCATGCCAAAATGTTGGCTCATACAGGGATAATTTCCTATACAGAAGGGGAAGCAGTGTTTAACGGTTTAGAACAAGTTCGTCAAGAATATCGTCAAGGGCAATTCCAACCCGGTGTTGATGCCGAAGATGTCCATTTTGCCGTAGAAAAGCGACTTACGGAAATTGTCGGAGATGTAGGTAAAAAACTTCACACCGCCCGTTCTCGCAATGACCAAGTAGGTACAGATACTCGATTATACCTCCGCGATCAAATTCAGCAAATTCGCCAGCAATTACGGGACTTTCAGACAGTCTTAGTTGATATAGCCGAAAAAAATGTCGAAACTCTGATTCCTGGCTATACCCACCTACAACGCGCCCAACCAGTAAGTTTAGCGCACCATTTACTGGCATACTTCCAAATGGCACAACGGGATTGGGAACGCTTGGAAGACGTTTGTAAACGAGTGAATATCTCCCCCTTGGGTTGTGGTGCTTTAGCGGGAACAACTTTTCCTATTGACCGCCACTATACAGCCAATTTATTACATTTTGACAATGTTTATGCTAACAGCTTGGACGGAGTGAGCGATCGGGACTTTGCCATAGAATTCCTCTGTGCTGCTAGTATCATCATGGTTCACCTCAGCCGTCTGTCCGAAGAAGTGATTCTGTGGGCATCAGAAGAATTTCGCTTCGTCACCCTCAAAGATAGCTGTGCCACAGGTTCTAGCATTATGCCCCAAAAGAAAAACCCCGACGTACCCGAATTAGTGCGCGGCAAAACCGGGCGAGTATTTGGTCATCTGCAAGCCATGTTAGTAATTATGAAGGGTTTACCCCTGGCTTATAACAAAGACCTCCAAGAAGACAAAGAAGGCATATTTGACAGCGTGAACACAGTCAAGGCCTGTTTAGAAGCAATGACAATTTTACTGCAAGAAGGTTTAGAATTTCGTCATCAGCGATTAGCAACAGCAGTTACAGAAGACTTTGCTAACGCTACCGATGTCGCAGATTATCTGGCAGCGCGGGGTGTACCCTTCCGCGAAGCTTATAACATTGTGGGCAAAGTCGTCAAAACCAGTATTGCCGCTGGTAAACTACTCAAAGATTTGCAGCTAGAAGAATGGCAACAAATCCATCCCGCATTTGCTGCTGATATTTATGAAGCCATAACCCCACGTCAAGTAGTTGCAGCCCGCAACAGCTACGGAGGCACAGGCTTTGTCCAAGTTAGACAAGCTCTTCTCAACGCCCGGACTCAACTCATTGTGAAATAATTTCTAAGTTAGGAAACAGGGAACAGGGAACAGGGGAGAAATTCAATTCTTTCTTCCAACTGACAACTGACAACTGTACGG
>NZ_VIKZ01000022.1:29688-68016 GCF_009711985.1 Dolichospermum sp. UHCC 0260
ACAACAAATAAGGGTGTACTCGTGTACACCCTAAAAATTCAGAATATGAAAGAGTAAAATTTAACCAGACGTACTAATCAGCAGCGTCCATTGCTGCTGCGCCTGTGTCTTCCTCTTCACTCTTGGGCGGTCTTTGTTGGAATCTTCTGCCCATTCTACCTGTGGTGGTACGTTTACGAAACTTTCTGGCGTAGGCCTGGTTTCGTAGCGCCTTTTCTTTTTTCGGGTTACGGCGCTTTGCCATATTCACCTCATTAATAAACAACAAAAAATTGGCATCTAGGCATTACTTAGGCCATATTAGCTACCGATATTATTGATATACTTTTTTAGCCTAGTGCAGCAATCAATACACTTTAAATAGCATACCATTATATCGCACTAAAAAGTCTAATGTCAACCAGAATTTAGCGATCGCAAACTCCTAGGGGCGTAAGGACTGCGCCATCATATCATCAGGGTGAGGAGGAAAATTCTATTTTAACAACCCAATTAAATTTAATTTTTTATACTTAAATAATAAAGAATTCGACAGCGATGCCTACTAGCAAGGCATCGCGGATTTTAGATTTGCGATTCATCTGTAATCTAAAATCTAAAATCCAACCAGCGATTTAATGGTTTACGGCTGCTGCTTCCCGTGCTGCTGCTGCTTGATCTGGGTGAATACCCAAGCGTGTGAGGTTAATTCGTCCCTTATTGTCAATTTCTCGCACTTTGACAATCACCTCATCACCAACAGCTACTTCATCTTCAACCTTGCCAACTCGATAGTCAGCAAGCTGAGAAATGTGAATCATGCCTTCTTTACCGGGCAAGAACTCCACAAAAGCACCAATGGGTATAACCCTTGTTACACGACCGATGTAAACGTCCCCTTCATGGAGTTTACGAGTCATGCCTTGAACGATATTCCGCGCTCTCTTAGCTCGGTTTTCATCAACTGCGGAAATGGTGACAGTACCATCATCTTGGATGTCAATTTTTGCACCAGTTTCTTCAGTGATCCCCTTGATGGTTTTCCCTCCAGGTCCAATGACTAGACCAATCATGTCAGGATCAATCTTGATGGTCAACAGACGTGGGGCATAGGGTGAAGTTTCTTCCCTGTGTGTGTCAATAGTCTGGAGCATTTTTTCCAGAATATGTAACCGGGCAGGTTTGGCTTGGTTGACAGCTTGGGCAATTACCTCTAAAGGCAACCCAGATATTTTCATATCCATTTGCAAAGCGGTAATCCCAGTATCTGTACCGGCAACTTTGAAGTCCATATCACCTAAAAAGTCTTCAATGCCTTGAATGTCGGTAAGGATTCGCACTTCGTCCCCTTCCTTAATCAAGCCCATTGCCGCACCACTCACAGGTTTAGTAATTGGTACACCGGCATCCATGAGGGATAGGCTAGAACCACAAACTGAACCCATTGAAGTCGAACCATTGGAAGAAAGAACTTCCGATACTACGCGAATTACGTAGGGAAATTTTTCCTTGGATGGTAGTACAGGTAATAATGCCCGTTCTGCTAATGCACCATGTCCGATTTCTCGTCTCCCAGGGGCGCGTAATGGTTTGGTTTCGCCGACGGAGAAGGGAGGGAAGTTATAGTGATGCAGGTAACGTTTGGTTTGTTCTAGTTGCAAGTCATCGTTGAGGTTTTGGGCATCTCCGGGAGTCCCAAGGGTACACATTGATAGTACCTGAGTCAGTCCCCGATTGAATAAACCGCTACCATGAACTCGTTTGGGGATTATGCCAACTCGACAAGATATAGGGCGGACTTCATCAAGTTTGCGACCATCTACGCGGACATTATCTTCGACAATTTGACGGCGCATGAAGTATTTAGTAATACTTTTGAATGTATTGCCAAGAGCTTTAGAGTTTGCTGTAGCAGCAATGCGAATAGGGTCTTCTTCTGGTAAAGCTTTGATTTCATCAGCAATACTATCTTCAACTGCGTCCAAAGCAATATCACGATCAGTTTTAGTTAACTCAAATTGCGCTAAGATTTTTTTAATCTCATTACTAGCGCGATCGCGGATATAGTTTTCTAATGTCTGATCTGGTTCTGGTGGTGCTTCTTGCACCAGTTTGAGACCTAGTTCATCCAGTAAATCTAACTGGGCCTGAATTAAATCCCGAACTGCTTCGTAGCCAAAATCAATCGCTTCAATAATATCTCGCTCTGGCAATTGATTTGCACCCGCTTCCACCATGATTACCCCATCTGGTGAACCGGCGACGACTAAATCCAAATCTCCCGCTGCAATTTCTGCATAGGTAGGGTTAATAATAAAATCATCCCCCACTAAGCCTACTCGCACTGCGGCCATGGGTCCATTAAAAGGAATTTGGGCAATGAGGGTAGCAATTGAAGCACCTGTTACTGCTAACACATCAGGAGGGACTTGCTCATCCATTGACATGGTTATTGCCATAACTTGCAAGTCATCCCGCAACCATGAAGGGAATAAAGGACGGAGTGGACGGTCAATCAGCCGACTGGTAAGAATTGACTTTTCCGGTGGACGACCTTCTCGGCGCATAATTCCCCCAGGAATTCTTCCCGCTGCGTACAATCTTTCTTCGTAATCTACGGTCAGTGGCAAAAAATCAATGCCTTCCCGCGCTGCTGACCTTGTAGCCGTTACTAAAACAGTTGTATCTCCTGATTGTATCAAAACCGACCCACCTGCTTGGGGGGCTAGTAGGCCAACCGTCAGTCGAATATCCCGTCCATCAAAGGATATTGACTTTTCAAATTCTGCCATTCAGTTTTTTTTCCTTCTCTTACGCGATTCTCACTCTGTGGCAATCCTAACATTTATGCAGTCTAGACGGCTTCTGTAATGAACAAACATCAAACAAAATTTTCTCTGTTAGCTGTACAATAGGCTTCATATCTGGGTTTGTTGTCTCAGTTCTATTTTTGCTGAACGATTTCATAATATTTTATCAATCAATTAAGATGTAATTAACTGTATGGTAATTTCCCCTGTCATTAAAAAGGAATTTTCGGAATTGAATAATTAAATATTTTTGTCAGAATCAGGATGTCCAGGATTTAAGGATTTACAGGATTTTTTTTTGGATTTGGATTTTTATGATTGGCAGATTCGCAGAGTATGGAATTGCTGAATAAAATATTTGATGGTGAAAGTAATGTAATCCTATTTATGCTGATTTAGATATTTTTATCATCATTCATAGAATTTTCAGATTCACAGAATTTGGTGATTATTAAAAATATTTAATCTCTTCATCCTGACAATCCTTTAATCGGTGGATATCATCTCGACTTCGCTCGATAACCACCTGATTCAGACATTTTCATCATTGGTTTATTAAAGCTGTTGTTGGGTTGCGCTGTCGCTTAACCCAACCTACATTAAATTGTATCAGGATCTATATTTAACTCCCGCAATTTTGCTGCTAAACGTTCTGATTTTTTAGTTTCTTTTTCTGCGGTTTCTTCAGGTGTGGGAACTAGCTCTCCTGCTGGGGTAAAATACCGTAATAGTCCTTGATAAATTCCTAAATATAAACCTAGCTGACGACTCCACAAATGTCCTTGCTGATTTTGTTCTAAAGGTTGATATTCTCCGTCTACTAAATGAAAACCTGCAAATTCTAGTGTATAAGGGTCGAACCAAAAATAATCAGGTGTGCGGAAAGTATTTTGATAAAGTTCTTTTTTATATTCTCTATCTGTATTAGCTGTAGTTGGTGAGAGAATTTCTAAAATGAAATTAGGATATTTACCATCTTCTTCCCACACCACCCAACTTTTGCGAGTTTTGCGTTCTGTTCCTAAGACGACAAAGAAATCTGGACCTCGGAAATATTCAGATTTTTTCTGATTAGGACTATAGTAAATGGTGAGATTTCCCGCAGCATAGAAATCATTTCTATCTTTCCATAACCATTCTAGACATTTGAACAGTAGAATTATTTGTCTTAGATGTAGTTCTGTTTCCACGGTTGGTTCATCACTATATAAATCACTTGGGGGAAATATTACATCTTGAGAGATGTTTTCTTGACATTCTAATTCTTGAGTAATCATCATGATGTGATACCAAGTAGTTATTTGTTGATTATAGCATTATGTAGGTTGGGTTGAGAAAACCCAATATTATATTATTCTTTTGTTGGGTTGCGCTGTTGCTTAACCCAACCTACATGACTTTGATGATTTGAATAATTAAATATTTTTGTCTGAATCAGGATGTCCAGGATTAAAGGATTTACAGGATTTTTGTTGGGATTTGGATTTTGATGATTTGAATAATTAAATATTTTTGTCTGAATCAGGATATCCACCGATTAAAGGATTTACAGGATTTTTGTATGAATTTGGATTTTGATGATTTGAATAATTAAATATTTTTGTCTGAATCAGGATGTCCAGGATTTAAGGATGTACAGGATTTTTGTTGGGATTTAGATTTTGATGATTTGAATAATTAAATATTTTTGTCTGAATCAGGATGTGCAGGATTTAAGGATGTACAGGATTTCTGTTGGGATTTGGATTTTTATGATTGGCATATTTGCAGGACATAGGATTGCTGAATAAAATATTTGATGGTGAAAGTAATGTAATCCTATTCATGCTTAATAAGATATTTTTATCATCGTTCACAGAATTGTCAGATCCACAGAATTTGGTGATTATTAAAAATATTTAATCTCTTCATCCTGTAAATCCTTAAATCCTGGATATCCTGATTCAGACAATAAATATTTAATCCCTTCATCCTGTAAATCCTTAAATCCTGGATATCCTGATTCAGACAATAAATATTTAATCTCTTCATCCTGTAAATCCTTAAATCCTGGGTATCCTGATTCAGACAATAAATATTTAATCCCTTCATCCTGTAAATCCTTTAATCCTTTAATCCTTTAATCCTGGTTATCCTGATTCAGATATTTTTATTATATCTTTTGTTGGGTTGCGCTGTCGCTTAACCCAACCTACATGACTGACATTTTCACGGTTTAATTAAAGATTCCTCAGACTGACGATATTTAGCAATTAATTTACGTCTTTTTAGGGGTGGATAAAGCAGCATGAAAAGTGCCGGTAAACTTGTTCCAGTGAGTGCTAACAAAATAAATGTGTTAAAGCCTATTATTATTCCCGTTCCTACACTAATTCCCAATCCTAATATGAGTAGTATTAGTATATTAGTAAACAAGTTTTTAGCCTCTTTAGCCATGTCCTCAGCCAGACCCACAGCCATATACACAGCCCGACCCACAACCCAACCCACGGCCACAGCCACAGCCCCACCCACAGCCCCACCCAGAACCATAGCCCCACCCACAGCCACACCCATAGCCATATCCCGACCCACAGCCCAACCCACATACCGACCCACAGCCCAAACCACAGCCATAGCCACAGCCCAACCCACAGCCAAACCCCCACCCACAGCCATAGCCACAGCCATAGCCACAGCCATAGCCACAGCCATAGCCACAGCCCAACCCACATCCCGACCCACATATAGCAAGATAAAAAACCACACACAGCCCGACACCACGGGCAATACATAATCAGATATCCTCAAATAAGTTATACTCCCAGTTATGGACATGGCTGCCACCACAACCAGTAAAAACATCGCAATTAAAAGCGAATAAGGCAATTTTATCTTCTCAATCGGTAAAGCCGCCGTTTGTACCTTCACCGTCAAAGTATGACTAGCTGGATAAGCATTACTATAAAGAATTAATTGACGTTTATACTGCTTATCCGCCATTAATTTACTCGTATCCACCTCAACCTGACAATGAATATTATTCCTGCTAAACTGAGCAGGTTTAACTGAAATCCAAGCATGATGATCTGGTGTATGGGGTGGGTCTTGAGGATGCGGTGCAACTTCCCATTTACCTTTTAATAAAGTATCTGGTATGGGGTTTTCAATGTTAATATCCCTCCTTAATTTTTCCCCCAGCCAATTCGCTTCAAACTCTAAAACTGTTTCACTAAAATCAACTCCTGGTACACGAATAACATCAAGGGGTTTGAGTGATTCTAAAGCTAATTCTGCATTAGTAAATCGGTCTTTTTGCTTCGGTTGTACCATTTTTTCCAACCAACCGATAAACCGCAAACTTACCTGGGGTAAAAGATGACGAAATTTAATCAAATAAGGATCATCTGCATCTTGCAATTGATCTATTTTTGTGGACTTGATTCCTGTTAATAAACATATCAAAGTTGCACCCAAAGCATACAAATCTGTAGCATTTGTGGGTTTAAACATTTGCTCTGGGGGAATAAAACCAGGAGTTCCTTTAAAAACACTACTTCCAGCTACATCATGACTACCAATACGAGCAAAACCAAAGTCAATTAAATAGACATTGATTTGTTCATCTACTAAAATGTTTTCTGGTTTAATATCTCGATGAATTACCGACGGTATCCGATTTTGTAAATATACAAGAATTTCTAAAATCTTAACTGCAATTTGTTTAATTTCTTCTGGTGAAAAACTGCGAGGTTCTGCTAAAGTAGAAGCATTAATATACTCTTGAACTAAACAAAAACCATCGGAGGTTTCAAAGGAATGCAAGTAACTGGGAATACCAGGATGATCTAATCCTTTAAGTACCTGTATTTCTCGTGCGTGGGCTTCTGAACCAGACCAACTTGAACCCGCTTGAGCAAAACAAAACTGTTTGATTACCTCCGCTTGCCCTGTGTTAATATTTGTTGCTAACCAAGTAATTCTACCACCTTCCCGGTTGCGTCCTAGTTCTCTAATAACCTGATAGCCTTGTTCTTGGAAATCTGGGTAGATGCTCATATTTCTAAGAGGGAATAAGTATAATAGTGCATTTTGATTTTACTATAAGTAGGGATGGTTGAAAATCAGACTGTAAAAGTTTTGTTTCAGTCCAACGTTTGTTACTATTTAAGTTGGAGGAGCAGATTCAGTATCTTCCGCTCTTGCTCAAGATGCAACATAACAATTAAAAAAATAATTAGTCTATTTAAACATGGCAACTTTACACGGAACTTGGATACTAAATAATCAAAATAGTTATTTCTTTATTTGGGGAGAAACTTGGCGTTCTTCGCAGGTACATACTGAGGTATCTGCGGAAATTCCTTTACATCCATTGGCTATGACATCAGTGGAATTAAATGAATGGTTAGAAGCATCTAATTTATCAATTGCTAATGTAATTCAGCCATCTCCTACTACTAAACAAAAACTTAAAAGTAAACCATCAACAGAAATAAAATTACCTCTTCATTCTCAAACTGTTTCTTTACCAACTTATTTTTTAGAAAATAAAAAATCAGGGTTAACCACAATTTCTCCAGTTCATTCTGTCAGCGTAGATATAGATCCTCCATCTTCACAATATTTACATCCTTGGCAAATTGATGGTTTTTGTCTCACTCCGGCATTAGCAATTCAATTTCTCTCATCTTTACCTTTGAGTGCAAATGATAGTAAAGCAGCTTTATTAGGTGCAGATATTCATTTTTGGGTACATATTTACAGATGGCATTTAGACTTAATTTCTCGTTGTAAATTTTTACCAACTGTTGAAAAACAAGATAGTAATTTAATTGCCAAATGGCAGGTACTTTTAGATAGTGCTGTAGATGTCACTAGGTTAGAGAAATTCGCCTCACAAATGCCCTTAGCTTGTCGAACATATCAACAGACTACCGAAAATATAGCAATTGATTTACCATTAATACCTCAAGAAATTATATTATCATTTCTCAATAATATTACAGATAATCAATTGCGGTTAATGGTTGGTTCTCAATCTCCTCTTGAACCTAGAATCATGATGTCCTTACCTGCGGCATTACAGCAATGGTTACAAGGATTAATTAATGAAAATAATATAATTGATGCAGCAGGAGGAGAACGTTTAGAAACTACGTTAAAAGCTTGGACTTTACCATTACAATATCAACTTACAGGTAAGGCTTTATTTAGAACTTGTTTTCAATTACTGCCTCCAGAAAATGAAGACCCAAATTGGACTTTAAAATATTTTCTCCAAGCAGCAGATAACCCAGAATTGTTAATAGACGCAGCGACAATTTGGCATCAATCTGTAGAAAAATTAGTTTATCAAAATCGCACAATCGCACAACCTCAAGAAACATTTTTGCGAGGTTTGGGTTTAGCTTCTCGATTGTATCCGATAATTACCCCTAGTTTAGAAACTGCATCTCCCGAATTTTGTCACCTTACCCCCATGGAAGCTTATGAATTTATCAAAGCTGTAACTTGGAAATTTGAAGATAGTGGTTTAGGCGTAATTTTACCTCCTAGTTTAGCAAATCGGGAAGGGTGGGCAAATCGTTTAGGGTTAAAAATTAGTGCCGAAACTCCTCAACAAAAATCAGGACGTTTGGGTTTACAAAGTTTATTAAATTTTCAATGGCATTTGGCAATTGGTGGACAAACAATCTCTAAAGCTGCGTTTGATAAACTGGTAAAATTAAATAGTCCTTTAGTCGAAATTAATGGTGAATGGGTAGAATTGCGTCCCCAAGATATTAAAACTGCCCAAACTTTTTTTAGTTCCCGTAAAGAACAAATGTCTCTTTCCTTAGAAGATGCTTTACGCATTAGTAAAGGAGATACTCAAGTAATTGAAAAATTACCTGTTGTCAGTTTTGAAGCTTCCGGTGCATTGGAAGAATTAATTGGGACATTAACTAATAATCAAGAAATTCAAACTTTACCAACTCCTGGCAATTTTACCGGACAATTAAGACCTTATCAAGAACGTGGTGTAGCTTGGTTAGCGTTTTTAGAAAGATGGGGTTTGGGCGCTTGTTTAGCGGACGATATGGGATTAGGTAAGTCGGTACAGTTTATAGTTTTCCTACTTCATCTCCAAGAACAAAACGCATTAGAAAAACCGACGCTTTTAGTATGTCCTACTTCAGTTATGGGCAATTGGCAAAAAGAAGTCAAAAAATTTGCCCCCACAATCAAAGTTTTAGAATATCACGGTGATAAACGCCCTAAAGGTAAAGCATTTACAGAAGCAGTTAATAAACACGATATAGTAATTACTAGCTATGCACTGATTCACCGCGATATTAAGTTATTGAAAGTAATTGAATGGCAAATAATTGTTTTAGACGAAGCCCAAAATATCAAGAATTCCGAAGCAAAACAATCACAAGCCGTCCGGCAATTAGAAACCACATTTCGGATTGCTTTAACTGGTACACCTGTAGAAAATAGATTACAAGAATTATGGTCTATTTTAGATTTTCTTAATCCTGGATATTTAGGGAATAAACAATTTTTCCAAAGACGGTTTGCTATGCCGATTGAAAAGTATGGTGATACTGCTTCTTTAAATCAATTACGTTCTTTAGTTCAACCTTTTATTCTGCGACGGTTAAAAAGTGATAAAGACATTATTCAAGACTTGCCAGATAAGCAAGAAATGACGGTTTTTTGTGGATTAACTTCCGAACAAGCTACACTATATCAACAATTAGTAGATGAATCTTTAGTAGCAATTGAATCTGCGGAAGGTTTACAACGTCGGGGGATGATTTTAGGATTATTAGTGAAGCTAAAACAGATATGTAATCATCCTTCTCAATATTTAAAATTAGCAACTTTAGAAAAACATCATTCAGCTAAATTACAACGACTAGAGGAAATGTTAGATGAAGTTTTAGTAGAAGAAGACCGCGCTTTAATTTTCACACAATTTGCTGAATGGGGTAAATTGCTAAAACCTTATTTAGAAAAGAAATTAGGACGGGAAATATTCTTTTTATATGGTAGTACCAGCAAAAAACAAAGAGAAGAAATGATTGATAGATTCCAACATGACCCCCAAGGACCACCAATTATGATTTTATCGTTAAAAGCTGGTGGTGTGGGCTTAAATTTAACTAGGGCAAATCATGTATTTCACTTTGATAGATGGTGGAATCCCGCAGTGGAAAATCAAGCCACAGACAGAGTATTTAGAATTGGTCAAACTCGCAATGTCCAAGTTCATAAATTTGTCTGTACTGGGACTTTAGAAGAAAAAATTAATGATATGATAGAAAGTAAAAAACAACTCGCAGAACAAGTAGTAGGTGCAGGAGAAGATTGGTTAACGGAAATGGATACAGACCAACTTCGCAACTTATTAATATTAGATCGGAATGCAGTCATCGAAGAAGATGAAGTTTAAGGAAGATATGACAGAAAACATAGACCATGACCGCTTATTCAAAGAACTAATATCAACTTTTTTCATAGAATTTATAGAATTATTCTTTCCTCAAGTTCTCGAATATATAGACACAGAATCAATTATATTCTTAGACAAGGAAATATTTACTGATGTTACCGCAGGAGACAAATATGAAACCGACCTGATAGCCAAAGTTAAATTTTTAGGTCAACCTTCTTATTTTGTGATTCATATTGAAGCCGAATCAGGTGCAAGACCGAAATTTAATCAAAGAATGTTTCGTTATTTTGCCAGATTAGATGAAAAATTGGACTTACCAATATATCCGATAGTGATATTTTCCTACGACTCACCCAAAACCGTAGCCGTGAATAACTATCAAATCAACTTTCCTGATTTTCAAGTGCTAAAATTTAATTATCAAGTAGTGCAACTGAATCAACTCAACTGGCGAGACTTTTTAGCCCGTCCAAATCCAGTTGCATCGGCTTTGATGTCAAAAATGAGCATAGCGCCAGAAGATAGGCCAAAAGTCAAAGCAGAATGTTTAAGGTTATTAGTCACCTTAAAATTAAATCCAGCCAAAATGCAATTAATATCAGGTTTCATTGACACATATTTGAGATTGAATAAAATAGAAGAAGAGAAATTTCAAACAGAAATAGGTACATTAATCAAAGAAGAAAAGGAGGAAGTTATGCAAATTGTCACCAGTTGGATGGAAGAAGGAATTGAACGAGGAATTGAACGAGGAATTGAACGAGGAATTGAACGAGGAATTGAACGAGGAATTGAACGAGAAAAAAATTTAATTCTCCGTTTAATTAATAGGAAGTTTGGACAAATTGATCGAGAATTAGAAACTGAAATTAGAAGTTTAAATATAGAAATCATTGAGACTTTGGGAGAAGCAATATTTGATTTAGATACTGTGGAAGATTTGCAAAATTGGTTAGATAATCTTTAATATATGAGTAACGAAACCTTACAAGCAAGTCGGGAATGGTGGTCACAAAGATGGCTCGATTTACTGGATTCTTACCGATTTAAAAAGCGCTTAGAACGGGCAAGAAATTATTCTCGACAAGGAAATGTTTTGAGTATTAGATTTAAAGCTGCGAAAGTATTAGCTAGAGTCCAAGGTAGTGAAGCAGAACCTTATAAAGTTTCTTTATCTCTTGATGCTTTTAGTGAGGAAGAATGGGGTTATGTGGTGGAAACAATGTCTCAAAAGGCGATTTTTGCGGCTAAGTTATTAGCGGGGGAAATGCCACAAAATATTGAAGAAGTTTTTATCAGTAATGGTTTATCATTGTTTCCCTTTACTCTGACTGATGTTCACAGTAAATGTTCTTGTCCTGATAAAGCCGTTCCTTGTAAACATATAGGTGCAGTATATTATCAATTAGGCGATCGCTTTAGTGAAGATCCATTTGTATTATTTCAATTACGTGGACGCACCAAAGAGCAAATTATCAGCGATTTACGTCAATTACGCAGCACTAAAAATGTAGAAACAATTCAGGAAATATCGGCAATTCAACCAGAAGTTTCTGAACATCAATATCCCGTTAAAATAGATGATTTTTGGCAATATAATCAGCCGTTAGAATCGTCTTTAGTAGTTATTTCACCTGCTGTTAGTGAAACAGTATTAGATGTATTAGGGACAATTCCCTTAGCGAAAGATGAGGGAAATACAACTAATTTACCTGCTAGTGAATTGGTGATGAAATATTTAAAAGCCATTTATCAAGATGTGAGTCAAAAGGCATTTGTAGCAGCGATGAATGTGGGACAATAAGCAGGGGAAACGCACTAATATTATTGCAGCAATTTTCAGAAATAATCCAAAAATTATTATTAAATTAGACAAATTACGTACTCAAGGAGAAAAAGTTTTTATCAGTGGAATGACTTACTATGAAATTCAACGGGGATTTCTAGCTGTCAAAGCTACGAGAAAGTTAATCAACTTAGAAAATTTAGGCAATGAATACAAGGTATTACTATTAGATGATATGGCTATATTTCAAAAAGCTGCGGAAATCTATGCTGATTTGAAACAAAGAGGTTTACCAATTCAATTTTTCAGCCGCAACACCTTTAAGACAATAACCTTGAGCGCCCACTTCAATTAACCGCGTAATCAGAGATTTTTGGGAATGGGAAGTAAGAACTAAAACTGGCAAATTAGGATATTTTTGTTTAATTTGATAACAGGCTTCAATTCCGCCAATTCCTGGTAATCCTACATCTAAAATAACGACATCAAGAGGGTGCTGGTTGACTAACTCAATGGCTGTTTCACCATCTTCCGCTTCCGCGATAATCTCCAAACCAGTTTCTTGCTGCAATCGCACACGCAAGCCCAAACGGAAAAGTTCATCATCCTCAACTAGGAGGATTTTTATGGGGGTATTGCTGTTTCTGCTAAGATACTTAAATCCACAGGAGCTAAATCTAGTTTTAAGCCTTCTGTATCATTGCGATAAACATCTAACAAAGTTTCTAATAAATCAAGGGAAGTTTCATGGCTGCGTGCCATTGTTGCTAGAACTTTCTGTTGGGTTGGTAAAACTGCACCAAATTTTTCTTTTTGAAAGGCTTTAATAGTTTCAACTGCTCCTAAAAGTGGCGTTTTTAAATCGTGAGTAAGTGTGGAAGCAAAATCTTCTCTTAGTCTCACTAATTGGGCTTGGGATTCGAGTTTAGTTTGAGTGAGGGCAATGGCTTTTTGAGATTTTCGTAATCGCTGACTTAAAAATCCGGTGACTATCAAAGCTATTGCAGCAATTACTCGACTAGCAACAGTAGAAGCTCGAATTGATTCACCTCCAGGTATCCACGCATTTAACATAGTTAGAAAAACAGCAAGAAATGTTGCGCTTATTGTTGCCATTCCCACAAACCAAGAATTGACTAATAAAATTGCTCCACTGTAGAGATATCCAAAAACATAATCATTGGGGGTAGAATATTCTAAAACTGCTAGAAAGATAAATATAGTGACAATTAGTAATATTTTACCAAGGCGTAAGTTATTGTTTATTAATTTATTTTTTAAAGATGCCATTTACTAACTTACCTTTTCTCAACTTATATAACTATAACAATTATCAAGGCTCAGATCCCCGACTTCTTAAAGAAGTCAGAGATCTTGATGGGATCTTGTTTACTAGCGTTTAGATTTCCTCTAAACTTTACTAAACACTGATATATATCTTTGGGTAGACACACAAATAGAAAAATAAACGATTTTTATATCCTTGTACTCCTTGTTTTTATTGCCACAATAATTGATGATATAAATTAATCATCTCAAGATTACTATCTAAATCAGGATTTTTAGGATGAAATAATTAACAAAAATGATACTGAAAGTAAGCATTTAGCCGTCAGCTAAGTAAGTAGACGAAAATAAATCAAAGTAGATTAAGTAATGTAAAAAATCTGGAGATGATTTCGTAGTAAGGGCTTCAGCCCTCAAATGAGGAATAAATTCCTCACTACAAACTTTGAATTATTCAAGCCGTTCTACTTATTAGGAAGAATTGAATTGATAAGCATTCTGAATATTAATTACTGATGTCAGCCTCCCCCCACTTGAAAACCCGTAAAATCTGTTTTTAGCTGACTGCTTAATACTGAAAAGCCATAACAACTTTCTTTGAGGAGATTTTATAATTCATGTTACAAGGTTGGATACAAATTGCATTGACATTAATTCTTGTCATTGCCACCACTCCTTTATTAGGGAGATATATCGCTTGCGTTTTTCTAGGAGAAAGCACACTGCTTGACTCTGTGTTAAATCCCATAGAAAGAATAATTTTTGTTTTAATTGGAGTTCGTCCTCAAGATGAAATGACAGGTTGGCAATATGCCAAAGCAGTGCTTTACAGTAATGTAGTTATGGGGATTTTGGTATTTACTATTTTGATAACTCAAGCATGGCTACCATTCAATCCGACAGGGTTAGGTACACCAACTTGGGATACAGCATTACACACGACTTTTTCTTTTCTGACTAATACAGATCAACAACATTATTCTGGAGAAACAACCTTGAGTTATGCCAGTCAAACATTCGCTTTGAGTTTTTTGATGTTCGTTTCATCAGCGACCGGTTTGTCGGTAGGAATTGCCTTTATTCGGGGCTTAACTGGCAGAACATTGGGTAACTTTTATATTGACATCACCAAGTCAATTACGCGGATTTTGTTGCCCATGTCAATCATTATGGGATTGTTATTGATCATGGCTGGTGTGCCTGAAACCCTTGCCGGAGTGGCAACAGCGACAACATTAGAAGGTGCTACTCAAGCGATCGCTCGCGGACCAGTTGCCCACATGGAAGCGATTAAACAAATTGGTGAGAACGGTGGTGGTTTTTTTGCTATTAACTCAGCACATCCCTTTGAAAATCCCAGTGGTTTTTCTAACTTATTGCAAACCTGGGGCATGATTTCTATCCCCACAGCACTAATTTACACCTATGGCATATTTGCTAACAATATTAAACAGGCATGGTTAGCATTTTGGATGGTATTTACTATCTTTACCATCTTGTGGATTGTGACTACAATTGGTGAGTATCAAGGAAATCCCTTAGTCAATTCTCTTTTAGGATCACAACAACCCAATTTAGAAGGAAAAGAAGTAAGATTTGGTTGGGCGCAAAGTTCATTATTTGCAACTATTACCACCGGGACAATGTGTGGTGCTGTTAACGCACTTCTCGACTCATTTATGCCCCCAGGTGGATTTGTATTTCTCTTTAATTTATTCTTGCAAATCGTTTGGGGAGGCCAAGGAACTGGGACAGCCTATTTATTTATCTACTATATTTTAGCAGTGTTTTTAACCGGCTTAATGGTAGGACGGACTCCAGAATTTTTAGGTCGCAAAATAGAGAAAAAAGAAATCGTTCTGTCCAGCGTTGTTTTATTAGTTCACCCCTTCGCCATTCTCATTCCTTGGGCAATAGTTTTTGCTTTTCCCGATGCACTTTCAGGTATTAGTAACCCAGGCTTTCATGGCGTTTCTCAAGTAGTTTATGAATATGCTTCCGCAGCCGCAAATAACGGTTCTGGCTTTGAAGGACTAGCTGATAGTCAACCAGCAGCAACAGGACTTTGGTGGAATCTCAGTGCTAGTTTCAGTATTCTCGCAGGACGTTATATTCCCATTATTGCCTTGTTGCTATTAGCAGATAGTATGTCCAACAAACAACCAGTTCCTATGACTGCCGGTACTCTCAGAACCGACACTGGTTTATTCACTGGAGTTACAGGAGGAGTAATTTTAATTCTTGGGGCGCTGACTTTCTTTCCTGTATTAGTTTTAGGTCCAATTGCAGAATGGTTTTTAATTTCCAAATAAACTTATGACTTACACAAAATATGTTTCAATCTTTTATTTCTCTGCGTCCTCTGTGCCTCTGTGGTTCGTCCCTGACATTTTTGAATAACTAAACATCCATGAAAACTACAAAAACTCGACAAGAACGAAAACATACTCCCAAAGTTAAAAATACTGGAATTTATACTAGAGCATTTAAACAAGCATTTGTCAAATTAGACCCACGCAATATGCTAAAAAATCCAGTTATGTTTTTAGTGTGGGTGGGGACGATTGTTACAGCTTTAGTAACTATTGAACCAAATCTTTTTGGGATTACTCCTGATAATAATCCGCGACTTTTTAACGGTCTAATTACCATAATTCTGTTCTTGACTCTTATTTTTGCAAATTTCGCCGAAGCGGTAGCAGAAGGACGAGGAAAAGCGCAAGCTGACTCATTACGGGCGACAAAATCCGATGTTGTAGCCCGAAAACTTCTCCCTGACGGTTCTATTCAAGAAGTTAATTCTGCTACTTTGCGTCGTGGTGATCAAATTAAAGTTATCGCTGGTGATGTTATCCCCGCAGACGGAGAAGTAATTGCTGGTGTGGCTTCTGTAGATGAATCTGCTATTACTGGAGAATCTGCGCCAGTTTTAAAACAACCAGGAACTGATATTGCTAGTTCTGTAACGGGAGGAACGCGCATTAATTCTGATGAACTAACTATTAGGGTAACATCAGATCCAGGTCAAGGTTTTATTGATAGAATGATTGCTTTAGTAGAAGGGGCTTCTCGCACTAAAACCCCCAATGAAATTGCCTTAACTGTACTTTTGGCAGTGCTAACTCAAGTTTTTTTAGTGGTAATTGTCACGCTACCAACAGTGTCAGTTTATGTTAAATCACCTGTGAGTATTGCGGTATTAATTGCCTTATTAGTGGCGTTAATTCCTACTACAATTGGCGGATTATTGAGTGCAATTGGCATTGCCGGGATGGATAGAGTGGCTCAATTTAATGTCATAGCCACATCTGGAAGGGCTGTAGAAGCCTGTGGAGATATTAACACTTTGGTTTTAGACAAAACGGGAACAATTACATTAGGAAACCGCATGGCGGAAGAATTTATTCCTGTTAAAGGTCATTCTCTCAATGAAGTTGCCCAAATTTCCTTGGCATCCAGTATTTTCGATGAAACTCCCGAAGGAAAATCAATTGTTAAATTAGCCGAATCATTAGGAGCAAAATTGAGTTTTAATCCCACAACTGCGGCAGGAATTGAATTTTCAGCAAAAACGCGTATGAGTGGCATTGATTTACCGAATGGCGTAGAAATTCGCAAAGGGGCTGTAGATGCAATTAAAGGATTTGTGCGTTCTCGTAATGGACAATTAACCGCAGAACTTAATACGGCTTATGAGCGAGTTTCTAAATTAGGAGGAACACCATTAGCAATTTGTCAAAATGATGATATTTACGGTGTAATTTATCTTAAAGATATTATCAAACCGGGGATTAAAGAACGTTTTGATCAAATGCGAAGAATGGGAATTAAAACTGTGATGCTGACAGGAGATAACCGTCTCACTGCTTCTGTAATTGCCGAAGAAGCTGGTGTAGATGACTTTATTGCTGAAGCAACTCCAGAGGACAAAATTGAAGTAATTCGCAGCGAACAAGCACAAGGAAAATTAGTCGCTATGACTGGAGATGGTACTAATGATGCCCCAGCTTTAGCACAAGCAAATGTTGGTGTAGCAATGAATTCTGGTACACAAGCTGCAAAGGAAGCTGCTAATATGGTAGACCTGGATTCTGACCCGACAAAATTAATTGATATTGTCACTATTGGTAAACAATTACTAATTACCCGTGGGGCTTTAACAACTTTTTCTCTCGCTAATGATGTCGCTAAATACTTCGCAATTATTCCAGCAATTTTCCCTGGGATTGGGGTAAATGGTTTAAATATTATGGGTTTGGCAAGTACCCAATCAGCAGTTTTATCAGCTTTGATTTACAACGCTTTGATTATTCCGGCTTTAATTCCCTTAGCATTAACTGGGGTGAAATTTCGTCCTCTCACTGCTAACCAACTTTTGCAACGGAACATCTTTATTTACGGATTAGGTGGCGTAATAGCTCCTTTTATTGCTATCAAAATTATTGACGTTTTCATTGTATCTATAGGATTAGCTTAATCAATGACAATTTCTAAAGGTCATCGTGTTCCTCTGAGTCTGTTTTTACTACTTTGCTTGAATTTATTATTAGCGCCAGCAGTTCAAGCAGCGACTTCGGTAGCAGAATCGCGTTTTTCGGCTTATACGATTACTTTGTTGGGGCTTGTTACTCTGTGTCTTTGTGTTTATTTGTTTGTGGTGATTTTTCAGCCTGAGAGGTTTTAATATGAACCATATTTTTTATTTCGCGCAGAGACGCTAAGGAGCAAAGGCGCAAAGGAAGAAATATATTTCGTTGTGGTTTTTTAAATTAGGGAGGTTTGAATATGAGTCAGAGACATCAAGTTAGTAAGGCGATTCGTTCGACTTTGGTTTTGTGGGTGATAACGGCTTTTATTTATCCGTTATTTATGTTGATTTCGGGACAAGTTGTTTTTTCTGATCAGGCTAATGGTAGTTTAATTAAAAATTCTCAAGGTGTGATTATTGGTTCAGCTTTAATTGGTCAACCTTTTGCCAGTGAAAAGTATTTTTGGGGTCGTCCTAGCACTACTAATTACAGCACAGCAGACCCTAAAAAGGATGAAGTTGGTGTTTTGAAGACGGGGGTATCTGGTGCTAGTAATTTAGCTCCCAGTAATCCAGCATTACTAGAACGTATTAATGGGAATGAAGGTGAAATTCAGCGACTTAAAAAAGCGGGTATCCAACCTACTGCGGATTTAGTTTATACTTCTGGTTCGAGTCTTGATCCTCACATTACTCCTGAAAGTGCTAAGGTACAAATTGCCAGAGTAGCAAAAGCGCGAGGAGTTGAACCAAAGCAGTTGGAAACTTTAATTTCTCAAAACACTGATGGTCGTTTCTTGGGTATTTTTGGTGAACCGGGAGTAAATGTTTTAAAACTAAATCTAGCAGTGGATAAAATTAGTAAATAAGTAGGAATTTCTTCATGTTTAATCCCTCTACCCCTTCTCCTGACAGTTCTTATATTCGTCCTGCTCGACGCGGAAAGCATAAAATTTTCATTGGTATGGCTCCCGGTGTGGGGAAAACTTATAGAATGCTAGAGGAAGCACATCAACTCAAACAAGATGGTATTGATGTTGTTATTGGCGTTTTAGAAACTCATGGACGCAAGGACACGGCTGCAAAAGCCATAGGATTGGAGATAATTCCTAAAAAAGCCAGTATTCACAAGAATATCAATCTTCAAGAAATGGACACGGAGACAATTTTAGAACGCTCTCCCCAACTGGTTTTAGTTGATGAATTAGCGCATACAAATATCCCCGGTTCAGCTAGAGAAAAACGCTATCAAGATGTAGAATTAATTTTAGCAGAAGGTATAGATGTTTACTCTACTGTCAACATTCAACATCTAGAAAGTTTGAATGATTTGGTAGCTAGAATTACGGGTGTTGTGGTGAGAGAACGTATCCCTGATCTTCTCTTAGATGAAGCTGATGCTGTTGTTGTGATTGATGTGACTCCAGAAACTTTAGAAGAACGCTTACGGGAAGGTAAAATCTATACTCCTGATAAAATTGAGCAATCTTTAGAAAACTTTTTTCAACGTCGAAATCTGATTGCTTTGCGAGAATTAGCACTAAGAGAAGTCGCAGATACGGTTGAAGAAGAAGCAAATACTTCCATTTCTGCTGGGCAAATTTGTAATGTCCACGAACGAGTTTTAGTATGTGTATCTACTTATCCCAATTCGATTCAATTATTACGGCGTGGGGCGCGACTTGCTAATTATATGAATGCCAAACTTTATACTCTATTTATTGCAGATCCTGAACGTTTTCTCAGTAAGGAAGAAAGTTTACACATTGATACTTGTGAAAAACTATGTCTTGAATTCGCTGGTGAATTTCTCCATATTAAAAATCACAATGTTTCTCAAACAATTGCCCAAATTGCCGCAACTTATCATATCACTCAGATAGTTATTGGTGAAAGTCAGCAACCTCGATGGAAAAGATTTTTCAAACGCTCTTTTACACAACGCTTGCTGGAGTTAATCAGAAATCAAAACATAGATTTACATATTATCGCTACAGAGAAATAAATTTTAATATTTTTTAATCTATCTTCGATGAGATGCAATTTTTTTCTTTTTCGTCTAGCATAAATATCGAACATTAACTTAAATATCTATTCTCACCAGTTACCCAAATTCTTTGTGTATAGATGCAAGATATTGTAGTTATATGAAGTGTAAAATTTAATTACAAAACTATGCCATAAAAGGCTTTGACTCTTGACCCCTGTTGTATGATTGTTAGTGAATATTAAGGATGCTTTTACCAAATATTAACCTAAAAAGCCGAATATACTCATTATCATTAGTTAGCAAGCTAACATCGAGGTATATATGTTTAACAGAATTTTAGTCGCAGTAGATCGCTCAGAAATGAGCGTAAAAGTTTTTGAACAAGCTTTATCTTTAGCCAAGATCACATCTGCAAACTTAATGTTACTGCACGTTTTATCACAAGAAGAAGAAGGCAGTCCAGAGGCGCTGGTTTTCCCCAATATTGACTACTATCCCGGTTGGAATGAGCAAAGTTTTAAATTATACCAAGAGCATTGGGAAAAATTTAAAAATGAAGGCTTGCAAATGTTACAGTCATGGAGCGCTCAAGCTAATAAATCTGGTGTTAATACGGAATTTACACAAAATACTGGTAATCCAGGACGAATGATTTGTGAATTAGCCATTGACTGGAATGCTGACTTAATTATGATGGGACGACGGGGACGTTCTGGACTGACGGAATTTTTTCTCGGTAGTGTGAGTAATTATGTTTTACATCATGCACCCTGTTCAGTGCAGATTGTTCATGTTCCTATTAGTTCCCAAGCGGTAAATGTTACTTCAGCAGCTACTACATTTAGTAATTAATGCTAATTGAAGCTGCATAGAATCAGATTTCAAGAATTATTAACCGCAGATAAACGCAGATAAACACAGATAAAGAGGGATGAATATTTGTCGGGTGCGTCAGATATCAACAATCTGTTTATTTACAGGATTTATGCCTTCTGACGCACCCGACAACAGATTTTTAGTGTGACACTTGCGTGAAAAATATGAAAACATCAGTTCCACTTTCTTCAACTCATCCAAGTGGAGACAAGCGTTTAAAGATTTTAGACGCAACTATTAAGCGTAATCAATATCAACAAGATGCACTCATTGAAATTCTGCATCGGGCTTCTGAACTATTTGGTTATTTAGAACTGGATTTATTGCTTTACATTTCCCATAGTCTCAAGTTACCACCGAGTCGGGTTTATGGGGTAGCTACCTTCTATCATTTGTTTTCCCTAGCACCGAAAGGGGTTCATAATTGTGTGGTTTGTACGGGTACAGCTTGTTATGTTAAAGGCTCAACAGCGATCTTAACAAATGTGGAACAGTTTACGCAAATTCATGCAGGAGAAACTACTGCAAATGGTCAAATTTCTTTGATGACGGCTAGATGTTTGGGGGCTTGTGGAATTGCCCCTGCGGTAGTGTTTGATGGTGCTATTTTAGGTAATCAAACTCCAGAATCGGTTTGCGAAAAAGTGGGAGAATGGTGGCAAAATGGAACTAAATGAGTTATTAGAAATTGCCCAAACGGAACTTTCTCAACGGAAATCTGTGCAAGTTCGGTGTTGTACTGCTGCGGGTTGTCTCTCTTCTGATTCTCAAGCTGTGAAAGACAATCTCGAAGCATCTGTGAAAGCTGCGGGTTTACAAGATACTGTGCAAGTTTCTGGTGTGGGTTGTATGCGTCTGTGTTGTCACGGACCATTGGTACAGGTAGAAAACCAGGAAAATTCACTCATATCGAAGTTGTATCAAAAAGTTACCCCGGAAAATGCAGCCGAAATTATTGTGGGGGTAAATGGAAAAGTCACAAATTTACAACAGGGTGATTTAAATCAGCCATTTTTTAGCCGTCAATTGCCGATTGTTCTAGAAAACAGTGGTAAAATTGACCCGGAACGGATTCAAGCTTATATTGCGGCTGATGGTTATCAGGCCCTTTACCAAGTGCTACGGGAAATGAAACCTAGTCAGGTGGTAGAAACTATTACTAAAAGTGGTTTAAGGGGACGCGGTGGTGCTGGTTATCCCACTGGTTTAAAATGGGGAACAGTAGCAAAATCCGCCGGTGAGAGGAAGTTTGTAATTTGCAATGCTGATGAAGGTGATCCTGGTGCATTCATGGATAGGAGTGTATTGGAAAGTGATCCGCATCGAGTTTTGGAAGGGATGGCGATCGCTGCCTACTCTATCGGGGCAAATCAAGGCTATATTTATGTTAGGGCAGAATATCCTATTGCTATTCAACGGCTAGAAATTGCTATTCGTCAAGCCCAACACTTAGGGCTTTTGGGTTCACAAATCTTTGACTCTCCCTTTGATTTTAAAGTAGAAATTCGCATTGGTGCGGGCGCTTATGTCTGCGGTGAAGAAACGGCTTTAATGGCTTCCATTGAAGGTAAACGTGGTGTCCCTCATCCCCGGCCACCATACCCGGCTGAGTCCGGTTTATGGGGCTATCCGACGTTAATTAACAATGTGGAAACCTTTGCCAATATTGCGCCGATTATTCGTAAAGGTGCTGACTGGTTTGCTAATATCGGTATTGGTAAAAGCAAAGGCACAAAGGTATTTGCGTTAGCTGGAAACATCCGCAACACGGGTTTAATAGAAGTCCCAATGGGAACATCTTTACAAGAAATTGTCGAGGAAATGGGAGGAGGTGTTCCCGACAATGGTATTGCTAAAGCAGTACAAACCGGCGGTCCTTCAGGGGGATGTATTCCTGCGTCGGCTTTTGCTACACCTGTAGATTATGAATCCTTAACCGCCTTGGGTTCAATGATGGGTTCGGGGGGAATGATTGTCATGGATCAAACTACAAATATGGTAGATGTCGCTCGCTTTTTCATGGAATTTTGCATGGATGAATCTTGCGGTAAGTGCATTCCTTGTCGTGTGGGAACTGTACAATTACACGGTTTATTAACAAAGATTAGTCAAGGAAAAGGTTCACTAGCTGATTTAGATTTATTGGAGGAACTTTGCGATATGGTAAAACACACAAGTTTATGTGGTTTAGGACAGTCTGCACCAAATCCAGTTTTTAGCACTTTGCGATATTTTCGAGATGAATATTTGGAATTAGTCAGTAGTTAGTGGTCAGTTGTCAGTCGTCAGTTGTCAGTTGTTACTGGTAAGAGTTATTTACCAATTACCAATTACCAATTACCAAATTATTATGACTGTAAAAACTTTAACAATAAATGGGGAATTGATTAGCGCTCGTGAGAATGAAACCTTACTAGAAGCAGCGCAGGAAGCGAGTATTCATATTCCTACATTGTGCCATTTAGAAGGTGTAGATGATATTGGTGCTTGTCGTTTATGTTTGGTGGAAATTGCGGGAAGTAATAAATTACAACCTGCTTGCGTGACAAAAGTGATAGAAGGAATGGAGGTAAATACAAATAGCGATCGCTTACAAAAATATCGGCGGACAATTGTAGAAATGTTATTTGCCGAAGGTAATCATGTTTGTTCCGTTTGTGTTGCTAATGGTAACTGTGAATTACAAGATTTAGCCATAGAAATGGGCATGGATCATCTCCGCTTAGAATATCAAAATCCTCAGCGAACTGTTGATACTTCTCATCATCTTTTTGGCATAGATCATAATCGTTGTGTGCTTTGCACTCGCTGTATTCGGGTCTGTGATGAAATCGAAGGCGCACATACTTGGGATATGGCAGGAAGAGGATCAAAATCTCACGTAATTACTGATTTAAATCAACCTTGGGGAACTTCCCAAACTTGTACTTCCTGCGGTAAATGTGTAAATGCCTGTCCCACAGGAGCGTTATTTGATAAGGGTTCAAGTGTTGGTGAAATGAAACATGATCGGGGCAAAATTGAATTTTTAGTAACTGCACGAGAGAAAAAACAATGGAATTTTTAATATCTAGTATCTCACGCAGAGGCGCAAAGGGAGAAATACATGAATTTTAAATATCTAAAAATCTAAAAAAATGACTAAAATTAAATTAGCAACAGTTTGGTTAGGTGGTTGTTCTGGCTGTCATATGTCCTTTCTTGATTTAGATGAATGGTTAATAGACTTAGCTGCACAAGTAGATCTAGTTTATAGTCCCATTGCTGATATTAAAGAATATCCCGAAGGTGTAGATATCGTATTAGTTGAAGGTGCTATAGCTAATGAAGAACATTTAGAATTAATTTACAAAATTAGAGAACGAACTAAAACAATAATTTCCTTTGGTGATTGTGCTGTTACTGGTAATGTCACCGCTTTGCGTAATCTTTCCGGTGGTGCTGAACCAGCCCTACAATTAGCTTATATTCAAGCAGCCGATATTAATCAACAAATTCCCAATTCACCAGGAATTGTTCCCCCTTTACTAGATACAGTTGTCCCTGTGCATAAGGTAGTACCTGTTGATATTTATTTACCAGGTTGTCCACCTTCTGCACCTCGCATTCGTGCCGCACTTGCACCACTATTAAAAGGAGAAAAGCCGGAAATTGTCGGCCGAGAAATGATTAAATTTGGTTAATTAGTGATCACGACCAAATAAATATCTTCTTTCTTCTTCTTTCTCCTGACTCCTATTTTTTCTGAGGTAAATTATGTTAACAGCAGCAGATGTGATGACTAAAGATGTGGCCATGATTCGCAGTTCAGCCACAGTCAAAGAAGCAGTTGATTTAATGAAAGCAAGAGATTGGAGAGCATTAATTGTAGATCGTCGTCATGAACAAGATGCTTATGGAATTATCACAGAAAGCGACATTGTTTATAAAGTCATTTCCTACAGCAAAGATCCAAATAAAATCCGTGTTTATGAAATTATGACTAAACCTTGTATTGTCGTCAATC
Source organism: Dolichospermum sp. UHCC 0260 (assembly GCF_009711985.1). Taxonomy (NCBI): domain Bacteria; kingdom Bacillati; phylum Cyanobacteriota; class Cyanophyceae; order Nostocales; family Aphanizomenonaceae; genus Dolichospermum; species Dolichospermum sp. UHCC 0260. The sequence goes on from NZ_VIKZ01000022.1 coordinate 54,377, forward strand.
CAGAATTAGGTTTAGAATATGTAGCCAGATTATTTGCTAACCACCATCTCCGCCGTGCGCCTGTAATTAGTGGTAAATTATTAGGAATAATTTCACTTACTGACATCTTAGCCAGAAGTAGTTGTTTAGAACAACCGCGCTCATTTTTGTTAGAACAAGAATTACAAGATGAAATTAAAAAAGCTCGAATTGTTTGTGCAGAAAAAGGCATTAATTCCACAGAATGTGCAGCCGCTTGGGATGTGGTAGAAGAAATTCAAGCAGAAATTGCTCACCAACTCTCTGAAAAACCTCTCAAAACTGCCTTTGAAGATTACTGTGATGAATATCCAGAATTAGCAGAATCTAGAATTTATGATTTGTAATTACTATATGTAGGTTGAGTTGACGCAAGGAAACCCAACTAGACCCAACCTACAATTGCTTATTATTACTAATCACCGATTAATTATGAAAACAATCATTATTGACCCCGTTACTCGCATTGAAGGCCACGCGAAAATTAGCATTTATTTAGATGATGAAGGTCAAGTAAATGATGCTAGATTTCATGTCACTGAATTTCGCGGGTTTGAAAAATTTTGTGTTGGTCGTCCATTTCCAGAAATGCCAGGAATTACTGCGAGAATTTGCGGTATTTGTCCAGTCAGTCACTTATTAGCATCAGCCAAAACAGGCGATCGCATTTTAGCCGTCACAATCCCCAAAACAGCCACCCAATTACGCCGTTTGATGAATTTAGGGCAAATCATCCAATCTCATGCCCTCAGCTTCTTTCACCTCAGCGCACCAGACCTATTATTAGGTATGGATAGCGAACCAGAAAAACGCAATATTTTTGGTTTAATTGCCGCTGAACCGGAATTAGCCAGAGGTGGAATCCGTTTACGCCAATTTGGACAAGAAATCATTGAATTATTAGGAGGCAAAAAAATTCATCCTTCCTGGGCTGTTCCTGGTGGAGTTCGTGACCCTTTAACCACAGAAAATCGCACCCACATTCAGCAAAAAATTCCTGAAGCCAAAGCCACTGTAATTAATGCTATTGAGTTATTTAAAAACTTGTTAAAAACCTATCAAAAAGAAGTTAAAACTTTTGGTAATTTTCCGAGTTTATTCATGGGTTTAGTCAGTCCTGAAGGTTTATGGGAAACTTATGATGGACATATCCGATTTGTTGATAGTGGAGGGAATATTGTTGCTGATCAACTTGACCCCACTAACTATCATGAATTTATCGGTGAAGCGGTGCAAACAGACTCTTATTTAAAATCACCTTATTATCTTCCTTTAGGTTATCCTGATAGCAGTGATCATTGTCGTTTAGATAGTGGAATGTATCGCGTCGGACCATTAGCTAGATTAAATATTTGTAGTCAGATTGGCACACCTTTAGCAGACACAGAATTAAAAGAATTTCGTAGTTATGGAACCGGAACTGTTAAATCATCATTTTTCTATCATCATGCCCGGTTAATTGAAATTTTAGCAGCAATTGAACATATAGAGATTATCCTTGATGATCCAGATATTTTATCAAATCGTCTCTGTGCTGAAGCTGGTATTAATTGCCTAGAAGCTGTGGGTGTAAGTGAAGCCCCAAGGGGGACATTATTTCACCATTATCAAGTTGATGAAAATGGTTTAATGTTAAAGGTAAATTTGATTATTGCCACGGGTCAAAATAACTTAGCAATGAATCGTAGCGTTGCCCAAATTGCCCGCCATTTTATCCAAGGTGATAACATAAAAGAAGGAATGTTAAACCGTGTCGAAGCCGGAATTAGGGCTTTTGATCCTTGTTTGAGTTGTTCAACTCATGCAATGGGACAAATGCCTTTATTAATAGAAGTAGTAAATAACAATGGTGCTGTAGTTAATCAAATTTGCCGTAATTAAGTATTTAGATCCCCGACTTCTTGAAGAAGTCGGGGATCTGGGGATCTGGTATTTTTATGATATAATTTAAGCTAAACATGATATAATTTAAGCTAAACTCATATTACCCAAATTTTATCTATTATTTAGAATGCTACAGTGACCCATATCAAGATTTACAAGGTAAATTTGGCTATCGTCACAAATCAATTATCCTCCCTAATGAGTCTGTCAAATTGCCATCTTTCCCGGAATTAATCTTAGATTTAACTAAAGTATTTCCAGGGAAAAATTAAGTTATAAAATTAAAATTTGCAAAAATTGATAAAATATGCTATTCTAATTGTCAAGTGATACAATGGGTTTTTTGTGACAATTTACAATATTGCCAGTATAAATAATAAGCGGCTATAGCAGCCGCACCAGTATCTATACAGATGGGTTACTTATGTTTACACCTGCTACAATAGGGTCAAAATTTGCGGGAAACCGGGTATTATGATCACAATCTGCTTTTTCTAAATGCGTCCCCTGTAAATTAGCTGTACGTAAATTTGCAGAAAATAACATTGCTCCGCGCAAATCTGCATTTTCTAAATTAGCTTCACTTAAATCAGCAAAACTCAAATCACATCCTCGCAGATTTGCACCACTGAGATTAGCTGTACTCAAATCAGCATAACTGAAATCAGAGCCTTTCAAGTCAAAATTTTGTAGATTAGCTTCTCCTAATTCTGCTTTTTCAAAGTCTCTTTTTCCGACTGCATATTCTTCTACAATCGTAGCAGCACTATTAATTGACTGTTGAAAATTAACTTCAGGCATAGAGCAGCCTCACAATTTATCTAAATTTTTTACGGAATTCTCAATGCTATCTACATTCATATTATAACGAATATGCAAAAAATATAGGCTATGTTTACATAAGTTTGTTTTCAGTGTTTTTGTGTCTTATCAGAAATTTATCAAATCTTTATGCTAGTTTTAAAGCAAAGGATAAATCGTAAGCATTCAGCTAATTCATATCACCTGCCAATATACAATTATGCCTTTTGGTGGAATTTGGGTCGTAAAAAACTTTTTATAATCTTATAATAAAGCAGATTTAAACTATGAAAAACTTTGAAAATAAAGTTGTTTTAGTCACAGGTGCTAGTTCTGGTATTGGTCGAGCAACAGCAGTTGCCTTTGCTAAAGAAGGGGCAAAAGTTGTCGTTGCTGCCCGTAGGGTTAAGGAAGGAGAAGAAACTGTTGAATTAATCAAAAAAGCAGGTGGAGAAGGTTTTTTTATTCAAACTGATGTTACTCAAGAAAAACAGGTTAAAAATTTAATAGGAAAAACCGTTGAAATCTATAGTCGTCTTGACTGTGCTTTTAATAATGCTGGTTATTATACTGTCAATCCAATTACAGAAGAAACAGTTGAAAATTATGAACAAGTCTTTAATGTCAATGTTAAAGGTGTATTTCTTTGCCTGAAATATGAAATATCTCAAATGTTGAAGCAGGGAGGGGGAACAATTGTTAATTGTGCTTCAATTTTGGGGTTAACTGGTTCATCTAATACACATCTTTATACAGCTAGTAAACACGCGGTATTAGGCTTAACTAAAACAGTGGCTTTAGAAGTTGCCCGATCAAATATTCGTGTTAATGCAGTATGTCCGGGATTGATTGATACAGATATGACTCGTCCTTTCTTTTCTATTCCTTTTTATCGAGAGTTTATTAACAAACATCCCATGGGTAGGGTCGGAAAAGAAGAAGAAATTGCTAATGCAGTAGTTTTTCTTTGTTCAGATCAGGCTTCCTTTATTACGGGAGAACACCTTGTCATAGACGGAGGTTTTATGGCTCAGTAAATGACTTCAAAAATAACAATTTATTTGATGTTTCAGAAACATTTAGGAGGAAAATTAAAAATGCCGTGTTGTACTAGATCAAAAGAGTTGGAAAATAATGGTACGTGCATTGGTGATTGGCTATGGCAATGATTTACGTGGTGATGATGCTATTGGACAACAAGTGGCAAAAGCTATCAAAGATTGTTGTTTATCATCTGTGCAATCCATTGCAGTTCATCAATTGACACCAGAATTAGCTGCACCTTTAGCAAATGTCAATTTAGCAATTTTTGTTGATGCCTGTATCAATTCCCAATCTGGTCAGGTGCAGGTGCAATCATTATTACCGTCTGAGTTGAATACTATTAATACCCATATTAGTAATCCGTCATCCCTACTTGCCCTTTCTCAAATCCTCTATGGTCATTGTCCGTCAGCGTGGTTAGTCTCAGTCCCAGGAGTGAATTTTGAACTGAGCGATCGCATTTCACCAACAGCAGAAAAAGGTATAGCGATCGCCATAGTTACAATTATGCAAATTCTTAATACAATTGAAAAATAGGGTTCTGTCCAGAAGCAGTGGTGTCAACTTCAGCTAAAAATAGTTTATTTATTGGCTTCCATACCCGCACTGAAATGATGGTGTAGCGTAAGCCATATTTCCGGGCTAATAGCCAAACTTTACTTAAGTAAACTGAGGATTTTTGAGAATTTTTAGTCATCTTTAGATGACTTTAGCTATGAGACTGGGAATTCATTCCCAGAGCGGCTTTTTCCATCAATATTGTACCTCATTCAATAGCATACCGCTATAACTGATTAAGGAGTAGTCATGGAAGCACCTATCAAACCAATCACCAACAAGCCTTACAATATCTTTTGTCCAGAGAAATTAAACCCATTAGATGCCATTTTTGCACCTAAAACTGTTGCTGTCATTGGTGCAAGTGAGAAACCCGGAAGTGTGGGACGGAATCTACTTTGGAACTTAATCACTAATCCCTTTGGAGGAACAGTTTTTCCCATTAATCCTCAGCATTCTAGTATATTAGGAATTAAAGCTTATTCTACTATATTTGATGTTCCTGAAAAAATAGATTTAGCTGTTATTGCCACTCCTGCATCTACAGTCCCAAAAATTATTGCTGATGGCGTTGAGTCCGGAATTAAAGGAGCAATTATTATTTCCGCTGGTTTTAAAGAAGCTGGAGAAAAAGGTATCGCTTTAGAACAGGAAATTATCCAACAAGCACAAAGAGGAAAAATTAGAATTATCGGTCCTAATTGTTTAGGAGTAATGAATCCAATTTCTGGTTTAAATGCTACCTTTGCCAGTAAAATGGCGCGTCCAGGAAATGTTGGTTTTATTAGTCAAAGTGGAGCTTTATGTACAGCAATTCTTGATTGGAGTTTACAGGAGAATGTTGGTTTTAGTGCCTTCATTTCCATTGGTTCAATGTTAGATATTGGTTGGGGAGATTTAATTTATTATCTCGGAGATGATCTCCATACTAAAAGTATTGTAATTTATATGGAATCCATTGGGAATGCGCGTTCCTTCCTATCAGCAGCGCGAGAGGTGGCATTAACAAAACCGATCATTGTCATTAAAGCCGGTCGTACTACAGCCGCAGCTAAAGCCGCAGCTTCTCACACGGGTGCATTAACAGGAAATGATGCCGTATTAGATGCAGCTTTTCGCCGTTGTGGGGTGTTACGAGTCAATAGTATTTCTGATTTATTTGATATGTCGGAAGTATTAGCAAAACAACCCCGTCCCCAAGGTTCACGATTAACGATTTTAACTAATGCTGGCGGTCCGGGAGTATTAGCAACAGATACATTAATTGAAAGTGGGGGAGAATTAGCAGCAATTTCTCCCGAAATTATGAATTCTCTCAATGAAATTTTACCCCCGCAGTGGAGTCATAATAATCCTATTGATATTTTAGGAGATGCTGATCCCCAACGTTATAAAAAAGCCTTAGAAATTGTCACAAAAGATCCCAATAGTGATGGGTTATTAGTGATTTTAACACCTCAAGCAATGACAGATCCTACCCAAATAGCCGAACAATTAAAACCTTATGCACAAATGTCTGGTAAACCAATTTTAGCCAGTTGGATGGGTGGTGCTGATGTAGCTGCGGGACAACAAATTCTTAATAGTCAAGGTATTCCCACATACTCCTATCCCGATACAGCAGCGCGGGTATTTAGTTATATGTGGAAATCCAGTTATAACCTGCGCGGTATTTATGAAACTCCAGTTTTACCGACATTCACTTGTGATGCTAATACTCGTAATTGTGCCATAGTCGAAAATATTATTCAAGCTGCAAAAACAGCAGGAAGAACAATTCTCACGGAATTTGAATCTAAGGAAATCTTAGCCGCTTACGGTATTCCTATAGTTGCAGGTTGCATTGCTGAAAGTGCAGATAAAGCAGTTGAATGTGCAGAAAATCTGGGTTATCCCGTTGTTTTAAAACTTTATTCTCAGACTATTACCCATAAAACTGATGTGGGTGGTGTGCAGTTAAATCTGCAAAATGCGGAATCGGTAAAACTTGCTTATCAAAATATTGAAACATCAGTAAAACAGAAAGCTAAAGCCGCAGATTTTCTCGGTGTAACTGTACAACCAATGATAAAAACAGATGGTTATGAATTGATTATTGGGAGTAGTTTAGATCCGCAATTTGGACCTGTATTATTATTTGGTGCTGGGGGACAATTGGTGGAAGTGTTTCAAGATAGTTCTATTGCCCTGCCGCCTCTTAATACTACCCTAGCACGACGGATGATGGAACAAACCAAAATTTATAAAGCTTTGCAAGGAGTCAGAGGAAGGAAAAGTATTGATATTGCTGCTCTTGAACAATTAATGGTAGAATTTAGTCAATTAGTTGTGGAACAACCTGGGATTAAAGAAATTGATATTAATCCGTTGTTGGCTATTCCTCCCACTCCTATACATCCTGGAGGATTAATTGCCTTAGATGCGCGGATAGTTTTACATTCTGCTGATGTGGAAAAACATCAATTACCAAAATTAGCTATTCGTCCCTATCCTAGTCAATATATTAGTAATTGGAAATTGAACAATGGTACACCAATTACTATTCGTCCTATTCGTCCCGAAGACGAACCATTAATGGTAGAATTTCACAAAACCTTATCAGAAGAGAGTGTTTATTTCCGCTATTTCCACATGATTAAATTGAGTCAACGCATTACCCATGAACGACTCACCCGAATATGCTTTATTGACTATGATCGAGAAATGGCTTTAGTTGCAGAATACCAAAATCCCGAAACAGAAAAGCGGGAAATATTAGCAGTAGGAAGATTAAGTAAATTACATGGTAGTAATGCGGCAGAATTTGCGATGCTAGTGAGCGACAAATTTCAATATCAAGGCTTAGGGACAGAATTACTCCGCAGATTGTTAGAAGTTGGTAAAAACGAGAAAAGTTGCTGTATCTATGCTGATATTTTAGCTGACAATTCAGGTATGCAGCGAGTATGTGAAAAACTTGGGTTCCAAATCACAAATACAAGTGATACAACAGTATTGAGGGCAGAAATTAAACTTTAAATGGGGTTTGCTGCAAAAATTTTTCAGCAAGTTATAATTAGGTGGACAGGAATCTGTTACAGTATTAGTCTGTAAATAAAAGCTACATAGCATAGATGTTTTTGAATTATGTAACCTATGCCGGCGAATTCCTGTCCTGAAAATGATGCTGATAACGGAAACTCTGATCCCCTTGACTCTATCTTTACTGACCTATCAGTAGATGAGGAATCAGAAGTAAGGACGGATTCCGCGTCTCTACCACCAAACCGATTTAAAGGCCGTAGAGGCAAAGCTGCTCTAGTTTTAACTATAGTCTGGAGTGGTACTATTACCTTGCATTTAGTTTCCTGGGGTTCGATATTTGTCCTGGGACTAACAACAATGCTAGGTATTCATGCTTTGGGGATTATTTTCGCCAAACCCCGTCACCATTCCCAAGAGATAGAGGGAGATTTGCCTTTTGTTTCTGTGTTAGTGGCTGCTAAAAATGAGGAAGCGGTAATTGGCAGATTAGTTAAGAATCTGTGTAATCTGGAATACGGTAATGGTCAATATGAAGTCTGGATTATTGATGATAATAGTACGGACAATACACCCCAATTATTAGCCCAACTCAAGCAGGAATACCAACAACTTAATGTATTTAGGCGTGATCCTGACGCTAGTGGCGGCAAATCGGGGGCATTAAATCAAGTATTACCGCTGACAAAGGGAGACATTATTGCTGTATTTGATGCTGATGCCCAAGTTACACCGGATTTGCTATTACAAATAGTTCCGTTGTTTCAAAAAGAACGGGTAGGGGCGGTACAAATGCGTAAAGCGATCGCCAATGCTAAGGAAAATTTTTGGACTAAGGGACAAATGGCGGAAATGTTGTTGGATATTTGGTTTCAACAACAGCGCACTGCTATTGGTGGGATTGGTGAACTCCGAGGTAATGGTCAATTTGTCCGTCGTCAAGCCTTGGCTAGTTGCGGTGGTTGGAATGAGGAAACTATCACCGATGATTTGGATTTAACTATCCGGTTACATCTGGATAAATGGGATATTGAATGCGTTTTTTATCCTCCGGTGCAAGAAGAAGCAGTCACCAATGCTACAGCCCTTTGGCATCAACGTAACCGATGGGCAGAAGGTGGTTATCAACGTTATTTAGACTACTGGGATCTCATCCTCAAAAACCGCATGGGGACAAGGAAAACCTGGGATTTGTTGATCTTTATGGTGACAATGTATATTTTGCCAACAGCAGCAATACCAGATATTTTAATGGCGATCGCTCGTCATCGTCCCCCCATATTAAGTCCTGTAACTGGCTTATCTTTGGGAATGTCAGTAGTAGGAATGTTTGCCGGTTTAAAGCACGTCCGTTCCGATCAACAATTTAAACCATCTACCTATTTAATGGTACTTTTACAAACCCTTCGCGGCAGTTTATATATGTTGCATTGGTTAGTAGTTATGAGTAGCACAACGGCGCGAATGTCTTTCCGACCAAAACGCCTCAAATGGGTGAAAACTGTCCATACAGGTGTTGAGAAATAAGGAAATAAAAACCATAAAGTTTGTAGAGTGAAGGATGAATTTTTGGCGTTGCTGATTAAGGGTATGAATTTTATTTCGCGCAAAGACGCAAAGGAGCAAAGACGCAAAGTTTTAGATTTTGTGTTTTCTAATTTCATACCTCAATTCAGCAATGCCGAATTTTTTATCCTTCATTTTTTTGTATTGGCGTATAACTGCCTTAGCCTTAAAATCACAACAAAGATAATTGATTAACTGATGGTATTACCTGATAACGAACTGGTTTCTCATATCTCTTTACCTTACCCTCATCGGTAGCTCTTTTTAACCAATCATCTATCTGTCCTACTCTCACTTCTAAAGCATCTACAAGATATTTTTTACTCTTGGGTTGCTGTAAGTTATTAAGGATAAGAGGTAAAACAGCCTCATAAATATCTTTAGAAATAGTTGGCAAATCTTCTGCAATATTATTAAAATAATGAACGGTTTTAGACTTATTGATTTTCTCTACCTTTACCTTACCCTCATCGGTAGCTCTTTTTAACCAATCATCCATCTGTCCTACTCTCACTTCTAAAGCATCTACAAGATATTTTTTACTCTTGGGTTGCTGTAAAGAATTGAGAATAAAAGGTAAAACAACTTCATAAATATCTTGAGAAATATTGGGCAGATGTTGTGGTATAGAAGTCTCCTTAGATTCTGAATCTTCTATGATAACTTCAGTTTTTATCTGTTCAAAATCAACAATATCTTTTGCTAACATTTCTCGCAAATTACCAGTTTCAAATTCTGAAGGAAAGGGTTTTGCACCTTGATTATATAATTGTTGATTTCCTTCCGATACTGAAGATGTTATTCTCACAAATACAGGAATATCTTTGAGTTTAGATAATGCTTCTACTGCACCATTCCAAGTTCCACCTTGACCAAAAGCAGAATTAACAACTAAGGCATAATCGGCTAAACTATAAATATATTTATTCCGTCCCATTGCGCTGCCTACATTAAAACCAGCATCAGGATCATAGCTAGAAATTAAAGTTAATCTACCTTCTCGAATACTAGAACGATATTTACTATTTACTGCTGCTTTAGTTAAACTATCAGCTAATACACCAACTGACGTTCCTCCATAATCTAAAATACCTAACATTGATTCTTGATCTATTCCCCTTGCACCACCAGAAATAACTTGTATATTTTGTTGAGAACAAGTTTGTGCAACTTTGCGTGTGTAGTTAATAATATCCTCATCTACATCACGAGAACCTACAATTGCTAATCCTCCTAAAGATAATAATTCTATATTTCCCACACCATAAATAATTGCTGGTGCTGAATGTTTCAATATTTTCTTAAACCGTTTGGGATAGTTAGCATCACTACGTCCCAATATCCATAAACCGCGACTTGTCCATTTTTCCACTGCAAAACTTAACATTACACCCCGTTGTAATAACGCTAAAAGTCTATCAGGGTTAAGTTTATTGCTAGTTATTTTTTGTAATTGTTCTTTTGCTGTTGTTTCCAATAAATCTGCGGGACGCATTTGATTTTCTCGCAACCAAACTGTTAACAAGTTATATTCACTTAGAGTTAGAGGTAACGGTTCAGTTTGGCGATTTTGTCCAAAACTAGCACACAATAGCAAAATTGCTTGAGTATCTGGTGCTAGGACATGATTTGACATAATTTTCTAATCCTCTTGACCTAATGAATTAAGAGCTAATGCTACAGGATAAACTAATCCACTTCCAGTATTACGCAAAAGTGCTGCAATGACAGTAAAAGTCCAACGGGAATCTACCATATCATCAACCAATAATACATTACCTCTCATTCCTGTCCATGAATCAATTGCAAAAGATCCATCTAAATTATGAGCTTGTTGATAACTGTTACTCATGTTTTTTTGTAACTGAGTTGGACGAATTTTGCGGACAATAGGTTTAAATGGTAAACTTAATTTTTCAGCTAGTCTCTTGGCAAAGTTAGGTACAAGTTCTGGGCGATTTAAAGAGGGAACACAAGTTACCCAAGTCGGAAAAGGTTGAGGTTTCCAAAGTTGAATCATCTCAAAAGTAGCTTGCACAAGTTCATCATCAAAATGATTAGCTCTATATTTTCCCTGTTTCACTAATTCTCCCCAACCCGCATCCCCCCATAAAGATAATGCTCTTCCGGGTTCTGCTCTTAAATTATCTCTGATGTTTCCTGAAAATCTATAAGTTAATAATGCTTGTGGTGGCCATTGTTTACGTGGTTCGAGAATTTGATTACTACGACGTAAAAATAGATTTGCTTGATTTAGTCGTGCATTGGTAAAACTTTCTGGTAATAAGCGTGTACCTACACAAACTGTACATCTACCACATTTTTGTGGATTTGGATCATCTAATTCTGTTGCTAAAAAAGCCATTAAACATTGTTGACTTTTCATATATTCTAACATTCGCTCTTGTTCTTGTCTGCGAATTTGTGTTAGACATTCAATTTTTTCAGTATTGTATTGATAATTTACTGGGTTAAGACACCATTTTGAACCTTGTTTACTTACAGGTGGGTTAGGAAATTCCAGAGATAGAATTTTTAAAACTTTATCAATTTGTCCTCTTGAAAGATTGAGTTTCTGTTCTAACTGAGGAATAGAAAAACCATCAACAGCATTTTCTAGTTCATTCAAAACTTTTTGTGTATGAATTTCTGGAGGAAATGCTGTATTAATGAAGTAATTATTAATTTCATCATCTTCATTACCACTTAAGAGAATACCATATGCTGTTTCTACTGCTCTACCGGCTCTACCTACTTGCTGATAATAATGTACAACAGAACCAGGTCTTTGATAATGAATTACAAAGCCTAAATCTGGTTTATCAAAACCCATACCTAAAGCTGTGGTTGCGACTAATGCTTTAATTTCATTATTCAGTAATTCGTCTTCTAATCCTATACGAACTTCAGTATCTAAATCGCCATAATAGGCTTTAGCATTAATACCTTGGGTTTTTAACCAATCAGCAACTCGTTGAGCATCCCTTACAGTTAATGCGTAAATAATACCACTTCCGGGTAACTGAGGCAGATGTTGCGCTAACCAAGCTAATCTTGCTGCTTGACTGGGAAGATAAATATTTTGTAAGCGCAAACTTTTTCTAGTTAAATCACCTCTAGAAATACGCAAATTCTCTCCCAATTGAGCTTTAATATCATTAACTACTCGGTTGTTAGCTGTAGCAGTTGTAGTGAGAACAGGAATATTTTTGGGTAATCCTTCTAAAACTCTGACAATCCGGCGATAATCAGGACGAAAATCATGTCCCCAGTCAGAAATACAATGAGCTTCATCAACTACTAATAAACCTGTTTTTAATGGTGAAAGAATATTTTGTTTAAAATCTTCATTAGCTAATCTTTCTGGAGAAATTAATAAAACATCTACTTGATTTGTTAATAACTTTGTGTTGACAAGATTCCATTCATCAGTATTACTGGAGTTTATTGTTTCTGCTCTTATCCCTATACGTTTGGCGGCTGCAATTTGATTTCGCATTAATGCTAAAAGAGGAGAAATTAACAGAGTACAACCAGCACCTTCATCTCTTAATAAGCGAGTTGCTAAAAAATAAACTAGACTTTTTCCCCAACCTGTGCGTTGAACAACAAGTAACCGTGATTTGTTCTCTAGTAAGTCTTTAATGGCTTCCCATTGTCCATCACGAAAATCAGCGTTTGGGTTATTCAAAGCCTGACGCATCAGGAATAATGCTTTTTCTCTGAGTATGCTTGTCATATATGCTGGGTATCTATTTATCATACTGTTGTAGCATAAAAGATAACCAACACTATTTATATTGAGACTATCAATATATTTATGCTTACTATAAGCGTGAAGTGATGTTTGGGATGTGGTGCGTGCGATTCCTAGGTCGCGCTTCGCTATCGCATCCTCAAATTAATTCAAAGCTGAGAGCGATCGCTTATCCTAGAAAATAGATAAATACCTTATCTTCTTATTGAGGTCAGTTAACATGGACATCAGTGTAACTTTAAATGAAATCAAAGCCCTGAGTATTGCCGATAGAATTCGGATTGTACAAGATATTTTAGAAAGTATCGCAGCAGAACAGGCTTATCCCGATTTAACAACAGCACAAAAACGAGAACTTGATCGTCGGATTAGTGATTATGAAGCAAATCCAGATAATGTCATGACATGGGAGGAAATTAAATCGTCAATTAGAGATTAAATAAGAAGTATTAATAACAATTTCACTGGTGTTAGGCATTTTCTATATCTGATAATAATTCCTTTGCACTTAAATCAATTAATGGCACTCCATAATCATTTAATTTGAGAATAAAAGTTACTCTCTCTACTCCCAGTAGCGCCGCAGCCATACCAGAAGAAAGGCGTTTCATTTCATATAGTTTAACTGCCATAGCCCATTTTGCTTCTTGTTCAAACTGTTCTCTAGTTTTACCAACAGCATCAGGTAAAGTTTCAGGGTAGTTAATTTTGAGTTGCAAAGACATGATTTATTGTATAGCAAAGGTTGATAAAATTATAACAAAGATGATAATTAACTCAAAGCTGAAAGCGATAGCGAAGCGCTCCGTAGGAATCACCTTCCGTGGGGTTAAAGTCGGTAATGCGATCGCCAAGTCTATCAATTGGCATGATTCACTCAAATTCTTTTAATAGTTTCATAAGATAAACCAGTTGATTCTGCAATAATTTCTATGGCTATATTTTGCTCTTTCAAAGCTTTAGCAACTTTCTCAATACCTTTCTCAATACC
>NZ_VIKZ01000023.1:0-50824 GCF_009711985.1 Dolichospermum sp. UHCC 0260
ATTCGCCTGAAAACTGCTCACTATGCTGGGTTTAGTCCACAATGGGTTAGGAATTGTTGACTCAAGGAAGAGTAGATAGTGAATTTTCAGTCGGTAATAGCGGTATTGCATCAGTTTTGGGGACAGCGTGGCTGCTTGATTGCCCAGCCCTATGATATGGAGAAGGGCGCGGGTACTAAGAATCCTCATACTTTTTTGAGGGCTTTGGGTCCTGAACCTTGGGCTGTGGCTTATGTTGAACCTTGTCGTCGTCCTACTGATGGACGTTATGGCGAAAATCCGAATCGGTTTCAGCATTATTATCAATATCAGGTTTTGATTAAGCCTTCACCGGATGATATTCAGGAAATTTATCTGGATTCTTTACGGGCATTAGGGATTCGTCCTGAAGACCACGATATTCGGTTTGTGGAGGATAATTGGGAAGATGCGACGGTGGGGGCTTGGGGTACTGGCTGGGAAGTATGGTTAGATGGGATGGAAATTACTCAATTTACCTATTTCCAGCAATGTGGCGGTATTGATTGCCGTCCTGTATCTATTGAGATTACTTATGGGTTGGAGCGATTGGTGATGTATCTCCAGCAGGTTGAGGCTATTACTAAGATTCAGTGGACGGATAACATTACTTATGGTGATGTTCATCTTCAGGGTGAGATTGAACAGTGTACTTATAATTTTGAAGCGTCGAATCCTGAGATGTTGCTGACTTTGTTTGGTTTATATGAGCAGGAGGCTAGTCAGTTAACGGAAAGAGGATTGGTTTTACCTAGTTTGGACTATGTGATTAAGTGTTCTCATGCTTTTAATTTGCTTGATGCTAGAGGGGTAATTTCGGTGACGGAACGCACTCGTTATATTACTAGGATTCGGCATTTGGCTAAGAAAGTAGCTCATTTATATGTTGAGCAAAGAGAAAAATTGGGTTTTCCATTGCTGACAGCTACTGTTGGTACGAAATAGAAATCTGATTTAGCGTTACCAGGCTTCAAAGCTGGTAACGTATATACATAGCTTGCCGATAGCGTAGCGTGGCGTAATCCATAAAAGTCTTTTCGTAAAGGTTAGGAGTCATCGAATCAGGAGCTAATGAACCACGAAGGAGCGAAGAACACGAAGGAAGAAGGAAGAGAAGAGGTGAGCAATTAGCCCTCGAATTTACGCAGTTATTTTTAGTTAAAATGCAAGGGTTTTAAACATATATTGTTAATAATCTTGCATTTTTTTGCTTGTAAAATCCTGTAAACCTTTATTTATCAATGCTTTTACTTTCTTTCAGCAAGTCCTATATAGCAATGGATAAAGCGGTTAGGACATAAACAAATGCTACAACCTAGAAAATAAAAGACTTTCAGCACTGTCACCTGCTATAGCATGGTAATGTTTATAATAATGGACGCTTTAGTTAGAATTGATTGACTTTGTAAAAAATTAGGAGAACTACGTGATTACTAGAGGTTATTTTATAGGTGAAATAATAGATGAACTAGCAAATATTGCTCACCAAGTTGATAACAGATGCAAGTTAAACTTAACAGACCTAAATAAATATCTTGAGGATTTCTTTAAAGAAATATTGAATAGATTACTTGATTTACACTTAGAAAATCTCAATAATGAAAGAAGCAATGCACCTGGTTTAGATTTAGGTGATCCTTTAAAAAGGAGGGCATTTCAAATTACATCGGAAAAAACATCGACTAAGATTAATAATACTCTGGAGACTATTTTAGATGAAGACAGAATGGCATACAGTGAAATTACTATATTAATAATTGGCTACAAGCAAACAAAATACACACCAAACGAAGAACTCTGGAATAAATTCAATTTTAAGAAAGAAAATATTTGGGATATAAATAAGATTTGCCAAGAAGCAATTATCCTCGATCTTGATACTTTACAATCTATTCATCAGTATATAAAGAAAGAAATTGTCAAGGTAAAAATAGAGTTAGAGATACCAAATAAAGAAGGTGAATTTTCTACAAGTATCAAAAACTATATTGAGCCAATCGCAAAACCGAAATTTCATGAAAATGCACTTAAAGTTTATCATGAATATCACATAACTAAATTGAAAAATGAAGGATTAGAAGCAGATGATTATTACTCAATTTATGACATAACACAGGCATTTTACTTTTTATCAAAAGAACTTGCAAAGCTACCTCGTATAACACGAGAATTTTACGCTTTTCTTCTTGAAAGGAGGGATGAAAATTCTTTAGACACATCAAGTAGTAAATTCTTTTATCGCTTTAATGGAGATAGACTGAAAAGAATCTGTAGATACAGTGATATTGATGGAGAAATTAGATTGCTTGCAAAGCATAAATTTATATATTGGAATGAACCTACTCCTATTCGTGAAGAACATTATACAGGATGGACTGAATCTTCATATCAAATTCGTATTCCGGGTAATGCTGAAAATTATACTTGTGACAATTTTATTGTAGATTTTGTAGATTTTATAGAAAATAAAAATATCGGTTATCAAAAACCTATAGTTAATCTTAACTTTAGTGATTTTTAATTTTTAATTGGGTAGTTTTAACAAAAAATCATTATAAATAAAATATTGAAACCTTTAACAAAGCTGGATTTCAAAATTAGGGAATTATTTTTTCCTCCCTAAATTGACAAAAAAGGGTTACGGCAACGGACAAGGTAGTTAGGACAAAATATAGGGTGTAATTCCCGCATAGAAGGTAATCCATATCCTAATCGTTATGATGACTGCTATACCTGAAATTATGTGTTGTTTGCTTTTGCAGCAATCATATTAAGGAATTAGAGTATGATTAAAAGCTAGTTAAATTACTTAAGCAATAAATAAGTTAAACTTGGTTAAGTTTAAGAAAGGTAAAGAAAATGGCAGATAAATTGAGTCAATTATTAGAACCGATTGCAGCTTGGTTTCGTTCCTTCGGTGTCCCTGAAGCGATTGTGCATTGGGGACATCCAGCGATGATGGGAATTGTGATTTTTGTGGTAGGGACTTTTGTGGGGGTGACGGGTTGGCGCGGAAAGTTGCTGGAGGGGAAGGATAAGGATGCAGCTATTCAAAGCCGTAATGCTCATCGTCAATTAGCTCCTTGGTTGTTTGTATTTTTGGCAGGTGGATATACTGGTGGGATTTTATCTTTAGTGATGCAGCAAAAACCACTGTTTGAAAGTCCTCATTTTTGGACGGGTTCACTGGTACTAATACTGTTGTTAATTAATGGTGTAATTTCTCTAAGTGGATTTTTTGGAAATAAAGCTGGTTTGCGTGCAGTTCATGCTTATTTAGGGTCTACAACTCTTTTGATTATGTTTGTTCATGCTGTATTAGGGTTAAATTTAGGCATTTCTTTGTGATGTTATTATTGCCAAAGTCACCAAAGATAAATTATATCTTTCCAAAGCAAGTTAAATATTGATGCTATATTTTCTGGTTTGGGCGCTTTGGCAATTATTTTGATTTATGATGCAGACGAGTGGAATAATTATCTGTCTTAGTTATATTTTGGGTTTGCTATTTACCGCAATTCCCTGGGGCGGTATATGGATTTTGCTATTGGGTGTGGTGGGAGCGGTTTTGTTTCGCCGAATATATACTAATTTGCGGCAATTTGCTCTCAAAAAAGAAAATGCCGTTACGAAACAGAAAACAGTAGTTAATAACTGGGCAGGTACTCCCCATCCTAGAATATGGTTAATAGCTGGTGTTGTGGGTTTATTGGCTACTGTTTATTTTCAATTCCGAGTCCCTCAACCGGGAATCAAAGATATTAGTCAATTTGCGGCTGGGGATAATAGTAATCTTGAACAATTGGTAATTGTACGCGGTTTGGTGGATAGTAATCCCCGGATAACTCGTAGTCAACGGGGACAATTTTGGTTAGCAGTGACTCAGTTGGATGAAGTTAAGAGTGTTACAGGATCTCTAGGGAGTAGCAAGGGGGTGACGGGTAGGTTATATGTGACTGTACCGATACTGCAATCTACTGGTTTATATCCCGGACAACAAGTTGCGGTGACTGGATTTTTGTATAAACCTACAGCGGCTTCCAATCCTGGTGGTTTTGATTTTCAGAAGTATCTGCGGCAGGAGAGGACTTTTGCGGGTTTAATTGGTAGACAGATTAATATTCTTGATGATGAACGTCCTTGGGGATGGTGGCAAGTTCGTGAGAAAATTGGGCGATCGCAAGCTCGTTTATTAGGTGTTCCTGAAGGTCCCCTTGTCAGTGCAATGGTTTTAGGTAGTAAAGCCGTTGATTTACCTTATGATATCCGGGATTTATTTGTCAGGACAGGTTTAGCTCCTGCTTTAGCTGCATCTGGGTTTCAAACTTCTCTAATTTTAGGTGTAGTTTTACAGCTAACAAGACGTACAAATAAAGCGACGCAGATTACCCTGGGTGGCTTGAGTTTAATTGTGTTTTTGTTTTTAGTAGGTTTTGAACCTGCGGTGTTAAGAGCGGAAATTATGGGTTTTGCGGCTTTGCTGGGTTTGGCTTTGGAAAGAAATGTTAAGCAGTTGGGGTCTTTGTTAATAGCGGCTACTTTATTATTGTTGTTTAATCCTTTGTGGATTTGGAATTTAGGTTTTCAATTGAGTTTTTTAGCGACTTTGGGATTGGTTGTCACTGCATCATCTATTACTCAACGTTTAGATTGGCTACCTCCTGCGATCGCTTCTTTAATTTCTGTGCCTCTAGCAGCAACGATTTGGACTTTACCTCGATTGCTGGATTTTGCTTGTGTGATTATAGTTTATAGTATACCTCTGACTATTTTGACGACACCATTTATTTCTATCATTAGTATTGGGGGAATGATTGGCGGTTTGGTAAGTTTAATTTCACCAGAGTTAGGTGGCACTTTAGCCAGTTTTTTATATTATCCCACCCATTGGTTAATTCAAATGGTGGAATTTTTCGATCATTTACCAGGAAGCCAGATACCAGTTGGTAGTATATCAATTTGGCAAATGTTGACTATCTATCTTTTAATTATTTTAGTTTGGTTAGTCCGGTGGTGGCAAAAACGTTGGTGGTTTGCAGGTTTAATTGCAGTTGTTTTGATACTTGTTCCTAGTTGGCATTCTGCTAATAATTTGGTGAGAATTACTTTGTTAGATACTAAAAATGAACCTGTTTTAGTAATTCAAGATCGGGGGAATATTACGGTCATTAATGGGGGGAATGAAGGGACTGGTAGATTTACTATTTTACCATTTTTAAGGCAGCAAGGAATAAATCAAATTAATTGGGCGATCGCTAGTAAGTTTCCTGGTTATACCAATGATGCTTGGTTGGAAATTATGCAAAGTTTACCAATTAAGAATTTATATGAATATACTCCTAAGTTAGGAGACAATATTGCAACTCAATTACTACAAAAGGAACTGCAAAAACAGCAAGGAATCTATCAAAATTTAGCAGTTGGTCAATCTATAAATAATCCGACAATTACAGCACAATTAATTAATGATGAAGTACCGATTTTAAAGTTACAAATTTTTAATCAGAATTGGTTATTGGTAGGAAATATTAAGTCTCAACAAATTGCAGAATTGATTAAGAGTGGGGATTTATCTTCTCCCCAGGTGTTATGGTGTCCATCAGAATCTTTGCAGGATTTAGTTTTAGCACTCAAACCACAAATAGCGATTGCTCCTGCTAATAATCTAGATAGTAAAGTATTATCTTCTTTGAGTAAAGGAGAAACAAAACTTTTCTCGACTGGCAAAGATGGTGCAATTCAATGGACACCCAATGGGAATTTTCAAACTTTCATTCAGACGACAGAAAATAAATCTTCTGTTTTGTAATAAATCTTGATTTTGTTTCGCGCAAAGACGCTAAGGAGCAAAGACGCAAAGGAAGAAAGAGATATAATCTATTATCAAAAGTTGAAAGTCAAACACAAAGAGACTTTCAACTTTTCTGCTTAAGCATCTTGGGGATTAAGACGACTCATTTGCCATGTGGTGTATGTACCTATGGGACTCCAAAGTAAATAGGGCAATAATAGTAATGCTGCCCAGAAGGATACTGATAAGACTGCAAGTGTGATTAACAGACAAATGAGTAATCCTGTACCACCGAGGATTGTACCAGCGATGAGACTGCGAAAACGTAACATTACAGGGCTGTAAGCTATAGTAAATATCTCTAGTAGTAGGTACAAACCCATCATTAAACGGGTTATATCAGTATTTGGGCTGTGTTCCCAAATGATGTAAGCTGACCAAGCACCACAGATAAAAATTATAGTCCAAATCAGGGGAATTACTGATTCAAAGGTTAACCATTTGGGTCTTTGTAAATGCCGAAACCATTGACTCTGGTTGGGTGTAATCCAGTTACCGATAAAGCCTACTAAGAATGCGATACTGCCAATTATCATCCAAGATTTAATCATTATTTCCTTAGTGTTGACTTCGGGGAAAGTCTGACGCAATGATATTACACTAATAAAGTATTATGAACATAGATCCAAACCTACTACAGTGATCTGCGTTGAATCTATGGGGCAGTTTTCTGGTATATATCATTATAAATAAGGAGAAAACACGATTATGACTCATTATGGCTTAATGTGTCCCGCCTCAACTGGACATTGGAACACAATACTACCCCTGGGAAAAGAACTACAACAGCGTGGACATCGTGTTACCTTAATTGGTATTCCTGATGCCCAATCCAAAGCACAAGCAGCCGGTTTAGAATTTAAAGTTATTGGTGAATCTGAATGTCCCCTGGGTTCAGCAAAAGCATCTTTTGATAAATTAGGAGAATTAAGCGGACAGAAAGCACTAGAATATACCATCTCTATTTTTAGAGATATTACTAATGTTACCTTCAGGGATGCCCCAACAGCTATCAAGGACGCAGGTATAGAAGCACTATTAATAGATCAAACTATGTCCTATGGAGGGACTATTGCAGATGTTTCTGGTCTTCCCTTTATTACTGTTTGTAGTGCTGTAGTTTTAAATCGAGAGCCAAGTGTTCCCCCCTTCATGACAAATTGGTCTTATAGTCCAGCTTTGTGGGCAAAACTGCGTAATAAATTAGGTTATAAATTATTAAATCGGGCTACTCGACCTATCACAGAATTAATAGAAAGCTATCGTCGAGATAAAAATTTACCTGCATACTTTGACCCAAATCAACGTTATTCTCAACTAGCTCAAATTAGTCAACAACCTGCTGAATTAGAATTTCCTCGACAAAATTTACCTAATTGCTTTCATTTTACCGGACCATATCATAGTGCAACTGGTAGGGAAGTTGCTGATTTTCCCTTTGATAAATTAACAGGACAACCCTTAATTTATGCTTCAATGGGAACTTTACAAAATCGGTTGTTACCAGTTTTCCAGAATATTGCCGCAGCTTGTCAAGAGTTAGATGCACAATTAGTAATTTCTTTGGGTGGTTCGGCTAATCCTGAAGTTCTCGAAGGAATAGCAGGAAATCCTTTAGTGGTTCGTTATGCACCACAATTACAATTATTAGAAAAAGCAGATTTAACTATTACTCATGCAGGAATGAATACCACATTGGAATGTTTAACGAATGGTGTACCAATGGTAGCTATTCCCATTGCTAATGACCAACCAGGAGTAGCTTCGCGGATAGTTTGGTCAGGATGTGGGGAAGCTATTCCTGTGAAGAAAGTTAATGTTAATAATTTGCGGACTGCTATTAAAAAGGTGTTGACGGAAGATTCTTATCAAAAGAATGCTGCTAGGTTGCAAGCAGCAATTCAGAAATCAGGGGGAACAAAGCGAGCAATTGATATTGTCGAACAGGCTGTATCTACTGGTAAGCCTGTTTTAGCGACAATAAAGGAATCTTGATCTAATTCCAAGTATCTGCCCTAATTCTTTGAATATCTTCAAACAAAGCTGACTTGAATTCTAATCCAAGTCAGTAAGTACCATTGATCTAGCTTCTTCTGCCTGCGTTGGGCTTAACACATCAGGAATGAGAACATAACCATTTCCTTCTATAATTTCGTATGTCAAACTTAAAACGTCTTTCATGGTAAATGCTTCCCTAACAACAGGTTATTTTACTAAAAAACTCTACCCTGAACTAACGCGCTTTTTGCAAAATAGGCTGATTTTTCTCTCTTTTCCCCTTCACAATCATTTTCACACCCCCACATGGACCCAATAAAGCCCCCTTCCGTGCCGGTTGTACTGGTTGAGTATCAGCCAATTCTAGATTCCAATTAGATAGCACATTTGCCAAGACAAGTTTCATTTCAAATAAAGCAAAAGCCATGCCAATACAGCGACGATTTCCACCACCAAAAGGTACAAACTCAGTAGGAGAAAATTGCCGTTCTAAAAAACGCTCTGGTTTAAACTGTTGAGAATCAGGATATAAATCTTCTCGATGATGAGTGAGATAAATACAAGGAATAACAATAGTTCCTGCTTCTAAATTATAACCCATCAACTCAAAGGGTGATTTTACCAATCTATTTAAAGCCAACATGGCCACCGGATATATTCGCAATGTTTCTGAACAAACAGCATTTAAATAGGGTAATTTAAAAATCTCATTCGCATCTGGATTTTCACCTAAATTATCCAATTCTTGCAATAATTTTGCTCGTACCTGTGGGACATGATTAATCCAATAAAGCGCCCATGTTAAAGAAGTTGCAGTAGTTTCATGACCAGCTATCAATAAAGTAATCAATTCATCTCGTAATTCAACATCACTCATAGGTTGACCATTTTCATCTCTAGCAGCCATCATCAAAGATAATATATCACTGCGAGATGAATCGGGTTTTTCTTGACGTTCCTTAATTTCCGCATAGATAACTTCGTCAATTTCAGCTTTTAACTGTAAGAATTTGTGCCAAGGACTCCACGCACCTAGATCCTTTTGCAAGAATGGAAAAACTAACATCATGGCTCGCAAAAAAGGTTGTTTAGGATTGAGAATCTTTAATAAGAATGTCTTCAATTGCTCATAATGTGAGCCATTCTGTAAACCAAATACAGCTTTTAAAATCACTTCAAAAGAGATTTCTTGCATAGAATAAAGGATATTAAATGTTTGTCCAATTTGCCATTTATTAGTAACTTGCTGAGTAATTTCGCTAATTAAATCACCATAAGCCAACATTCTTTCTCCATGTAAAGGAGGAGTTAATAATTTACGTTGACGTTGATGAGGTTTCCCTTCTAATGCTAATAAAGATTGTCTTCCCAATAAAGGGGCTTGAACTCCTGCTGGTTCACCGGAATCTAACTGTTTGGTATCTGTGGTGAAAATTTGTTGAATCCCTTGGGGGTTGCTAATAAATATCTGCGGAGTGAAAACTGGACCAACTCTCAAAGTAAAAATATCACCATAGTTTTTAGCACATTCTTCCATATATCCCAAAGGATCTTTTAACCATTGATATGTCTGTATCCAAGGGTGGGTTTTTGGTCCATCAGGTAGTTTTAAATTAGACATTTTGATGAATTTCCTATGATTACAAATTACATGAATATCGGGTAGTTAATGAAAAAAATCTCATTTAATGAGATCACAATTCTAATTTAGAAATTGTCCTAATTGTTAATTCTTGGACATTATTCAACACTATCTTTGCCCCAGCTTGTATTAGGTTCTGTGTATAAGCTTCACATCCTTCTACTGTTTCCTGAACATGGGGAGGTAAAACTCCTACACCTAACCAAGTCCGAGAATTATCTACAGCTTTTGCTTTTTCCACAGTGTGCATATCTGCTACCGTATCACCTACATATACAACTGTTGGTTTTTGATTACTACCATTTTCTAATATATTAATAGTAGCAAAAAGTCCAGTCGGATCTGGTTTACCAGGTGCGTCTTCCATAGCAATTAAAACAGGAGATTGTAAACCCAAACGTTTTTCTAAAATATAGTTAGCACTCAAACGAGTAGCACCACTAAAAAAACCCCAAGCAATACCAGATTTTGTTAATTCTTGAAAATAACTCGGCTGCGCTAATAAAGGTTCATGACAAATATAGCCATTCCAATTTTTGGTATCTGTACCGCGATAACGGCTTTGAAAATAAGTAACTATGTTGGCATAATCTAATTGTATTTCTTGCCGCTGCTGTCCTTGACTGATAAAATGACGGTAAATTAATTCCTGGGAGGCTTCCCAATCGTTATTCCAAATTCCTTCAGATTTGAGGTGATCAATGTCTACAGGTGTGGGACGATAGGCTTGGGTAGTGAAATACTCTACTGTATCGGAGATAGCGCGACGATATGAACCGCTCACGTCACGGATAACCCCGTCTATATCAAATATAACTATTGCTTTTGTGTTTTCGGTCATGGAAGAAATTGGCAAAGGATGATTTATAAAATTCTATAGTAATCCTATTTGATTTTTTCAGCAGCGTCATGCCTCAAAATAAAAAAGATCCCCAGATAAAAAGTGACAATGCTGATATAATAGACCTACAATTTTGATTAAATCAGTGGCAAACAACATAAAAATGGTAACTATCGTTGTCCTGATTAATATCCTTATTTCCCTCATGCTCCTTTATCTAGCTCAACAATTACGAAAAGCAAAAGATACTTTAGCATTTATAACAGATACATTTAATCAATATGAACGTGCTAGTTATGCAGCCCTACATACAGTACCAGATAATATTTATATCGGTAAAGAAAAAATTCGCAATCTCCGATTAGAGAACCAAATACTTAAACAGCAAATTCAACAAATGCGCCAAATTCTCAGTTTGATTCTCTTAGTTAGGCAAATTTCCCAAGGATCATTTTCCTTTCCATCTCTAAAATTGAAAAATCCGAGTAAACTGGGATAGAATCTCCAGAGTTATCAATTATGCTTAAACGTTCTAAGTTCGAGACAACTCAGTCTCAAATCATGCACCGTGCAGAAGAATTAATTAGTGCTGCATCAAATCGCTATCGCATTACGGTACAAGTTGCAAATCGTGCTAAACGGCGACGTTATGAAGATTTTGAAAATAACGAAGATTCCATAATGAAGCCTGTTCTCAGAGCAATTATTGAAATGTCTGATGAATTAAATCAGCCAGAAATTATTGGGGAACTATAAAAGGTAAACTAATCACCGTCATACCTGTCAAGGGTTTGGCGGTATTTTGGATAATGAAGAAAATACTAATTTATTTTGAGTCTTCATGATTAAAATATTTTACTTTACTAGAATATGGCGGATAAAAATTTAGAAGCTTTAATCGTCAAAATTGTCAAAAAGGTAATTAGAAAAGAGATCAAAAATCAAAATCAGGATAATTTGCCAATTGTCTTGGCTGATTCTAATTCTCCATTAGATAATTGGCAAAATGCAAATCCTACAGAAGAATTGATTGATGATTTAGAGATTAGTCCTTATACCAGATTACCTGATAAAGAAGATATAGAGCTTGAGCGTAAATTACGAGAACTCAAGTTTAAACAAGAATTGAGAAAAGATTGGATTTCCTTTTTAGTGAAAGATGTAATTGTTTATTCTGCAACTACGATTTTCATTTTTACACTTGCTGGCTTTTATCTATTTCGTATTCCTAGCCATTAGACATCTATGAAATATCAATGTGTATTTTTGGAAATTCTCATAGAGACGTTATTTGGAACATCTCTATTTTAAATTATTTACCGCCTATTATTGATTATTCACTGATTTTAATGGTACTACCGCAGCAGGTAAATGTTTATCCATCCAATTAACTAAATCAGTGATTACCTCAACATAATTAATATCGTAGTGTAAATCATGATAGCCTCCAGGGTACTCAATTCTTAACTTGTCTGGATAGGTAACATTTTGATAAAAAGTTGCACTTCCTGCTGGTAAAGCGATTCTATCAGCACCACCATGTAAAATTAATAGAGGTATTTGCCATTTTTCAGCGTGAGTATGAATCCAATCTACTGTAGTAAAAAACTCTGTAGATAACCTAGCAGTAGCGAGAGTATGGCGTAATTTATCTTGAGTATAGGAATTTAAAATTTTCTGATCTCGTGAACCTGCGCTAAAATCCAAGCCAATATTCAAGGAAAAACGCGGCCACACCTGGGAGAGTAACTTACCTAAAATTACACGACTCAGCGGTACTCCTACTTGACCAATGCTGGGTGCAAAAGCAATCACACCTGACAACTCAGATTTATTTTGTACATAATGAAGAGTATAATCTAATGCAATCACTCCCCCCATACTATGTCCCAATAGAAAAATTGGGCATCCTGGTTGTTGTTGTTGAATCAAATTGAGGAAACTTTGCAAGTCATTACGAAATTCTGCCCAGGTATTAATATAACCTCTTTGACCAGATGAACGTCCGTGACCACGTAAATCAAAACCATAGATAGCATATTCTTTCGGTAACAAATGCTCAACTATGGTCTTGTAAAGTCCGCTGTGTCCTCCGAGTCCATGGACAATGGCTAAGATTCCTTTGACTTCACCTCCAGGATGCCAACTTTGGTAATATAAATCAAGTCCACCCACACCTGGAAATTTGCCTTCTTGACGAGATGCAATTGTGTCGCTGTGATCAATCATAAAGTTAATTTTTACTTCCTTCGCCAGTAAGCTACTAGCTCATTAACGTATATTGTAGATAAAATTGCTTCTAACTGTAGGAAGAAATACAGATAATTTCTCTAAAAACTATTATGTATAGAATAGATCCCCGACTTCTTGAAGAAGTCGGGGATCTGGATAAAGTAGTAACTTACATGACAATATTTGATATTGAAATAGATTAATATTAAACATTTAGTAATTAGTTATTGCTCATATTAATTCTTAATGCAGCTTCACAAAATTACCAGATTAAGCCTTTTTTCCTTGAGAAATTAGTTTTATTAGGCTTACATGAAATTGGGATCACTCAATAAAAAAAACAACTAACAAAACTGACAAATTATGAAATTTTCCCTAGCTGCAAATGCTGTGCAAGCGCGTCAAACGAAAGAGAGATTTGCTAAACCAGAAGAACAATTATCCTATGAATTGGGTAAAGCTGTACAGGAATTACCACCGCTTTACACAAGATTATTAGCGGGAACAATGAGTTTTGTGATATTTGGAACAATTTCCTGGGCGCATTTTTCAGAAATTGATGAAGTAGCGACAGCAACAGGAGAATTAATTGCTTCTACTCAAGTTAGACCAGTGACAGCTTTGGGTAATGGTTCTATTTTAGCAGTGAAAGTGAAAGAAGGCGATCGCGTGACTAAAGATCAAATTCTCATTCAACGTGACCCCAATTTTCAACAAACTGATGTTAACCGTCTAGCTAAATCTAGTAAATTAATTGAAGATGATTTACAAAGATTACAAGCTGAACGTTCTGGAGGAAAAACTGCGGGAACAATTTTGCAAGATGAACTTTTAAACTCCCGGTTATTAGACTATAAAGCCAAACAAGCAGCAGCAGCAGCAGAAGCCAAACGTCAACAATCAATACTTAATCAAGCCAAAGTTCGTTTGAGTCGCTTACAAGAAAATTTGGCAAATGCTAAAGTCAGTTTTACCAATGTTCAAAAAAACTTAGAGAATGTCAAAAGTCTCCGTTCTATGTTAGATAATAATTTATCTATTGCTCAACAACGAGAAGAAAATCTTCGTACCTTGGTTGAACCAGGGGCTTTAACGAGAGTTGATTATTTAGATGCTAAAGAAAGATTAAATCGTGCTAATGCAGATATTATCAGAAATTCCGATGAAATTACTAAAAATCAAAATAATTTAACAGAAGCGAAAGATAAAATTGCTTCTTTAGAAAAAGACGCGGCTGCTCAATTTCAAGAAATTAATCAAGCAGAACAGGCTTATCAAACAGCGCGTAATCAAAATATCCGGTTAACCTCAGAACGTCAAAGTGAAATTCTCACCCAAATCAACAAACGCAAAGAAGAATTAACTACTGTTGCTGGTCAATTAGAACAAGCTAGACAACAAAAAGACGGAGAAACTATCAAAGCCCCGGTTGCCGGCACAATTTACAAAATTAAAGCTACCAAAGGTCCAGTACAATCTGGAGAAGAACTACTATCAATTTTACCAGAAGGAGAAGAAATGCTCCTAGAAGTAAAAGTTCTTAACCGTGATATTGGTTTTATTAACCAGGGAATGAAAGCAAAAGTCAAAATCGCCACTTTTCCCTTTCAAGAATTTGGTGTAGTTGAAGGTGAAGTATTACAAATCAGTCCCAATGCCGTAATTGATAAAGACTTAGGTTTGGTTTTTCCGACAAGGATTAAGTTAAGTAAACATTCTTTAAATGTGCGCGGACAACAGGTAGAATTTAATCCAGGTATGGCTGCTAACGCCGAAATTGTCACCCGGCAAAAATCAGTTTTGACATTCATTATTGAACCAATTACTCGACGGTTTAGCGAGGCATTTTCTGTGAGATAATGGACACAAATCATCTAAGGATGATTAAAGACAGGAGTTTTTGTTTAAATGCAGTTTTCCTGTCTTCCTTCTTTTGCATCTGAGCGCGAAATAGAAATAAGATATGGATAAACAGCAATTTAAAAAACTACTTATTGGTGATTTAAGTAGGTGAACTGAAAAATTTAAAGGTATGTGAAGAAAAGTAAAATCGCCCAAAACTCTCTTCCTGTTCCCAGTTAAGAGTTCCCTGTTCCCTTGCCCCAACGACAATTTTCAACGCCAACCTACTTAACCTGGAAGCGAATGTTAAAATCTCTAATTTTTATTTACGCATTTTTTGCTGTCTATGTTTATTTTCGTGCTGACAGCATGATTTTTGTGCCTCAACCATCTAGTTATCAAGATAATCAAGATATTCTCAAAATAAAAACTGGAGATGATAAAAATATTTCGGCAATTTATTTACGAAATCCTCAAGCTAAATACACTATTCTTTATGCTCATGGTAATGCTGAAGATTTGGGATATATTAAATCACGGTTAGAAAAAATCCGAGATTTGGGTTTTAGTGTCTTTGCTTATGATTATCGGGGTTATGGAACAAGTGAAGGAACTCCTACAGAAAAAGCTGCTTATCAAGACATTAATACTGCTTACAATTATTTAACTCAAACTTTAAAAGTTCCTCCCCAAAAAATTATAGTATTTGGGCGTTCCATTGGTGGTGGTTCAGCCGTAGATTTAGCATCAAAAAAACCTGTAGGTGGGTTAATAGTTGAAAGTAGCTTTACTTCTATTTTTCGGGTAGTTGTTCCTGTGCCACTTTTACCTTTTGATAAGTTTACGAATCTGGCAAAAATCAAAAAAGTAAAATGTCCAGTTTTGATCATTCATGGTAAAACTGACGAAATTATTCCTTTTAGTCATGGAGAAAAATTATTTGCTGCTGTATCATCTCCCAAACTTTCTTTTTGGGTAGAAAAAGCCAGTCATAATGATTTATCTTTTGTTGCGGGAGAAAAGTATTGGGAAATATTAAAAAAGTTTGCTGATTTAGTTGAGAAAAATCCTACCAAGTAGGTTGGGTTAAGCGACAGCGCAACCCAACAAAAGAATTGATAATGACAATGTTGGGTAACATACGTCAACCCAACCTACTCAATTAGGAAATCCAAATACCGTGGAATCCATAGGGTACACGTTGAGGAATCATTACCCGCGCTATCGGTTCGCTGGTGATATCTTGCGCGTTGATAACTACGAGTTCTGATGTTTGGGAATTTTCATCATAAATAAATGTTACCAGCCATCCTTTGTCTTCTACTGTAGAATTAGGATCTGGTGCAAATACTGCTTCTCCCCCATAACGATTTTTGCCAAATTCATGGGTTTGGGATATATGAATGTAAAAACACAAGTTATGACCTTCTCAAGGTTACTATTGTTTTTGGTTTGTCACCAATAAATTTGTATTCTTCTCCAGTCTTCCATCTTCCATGTGAATAACACGATCAGCTATGTCCAAAATTCGATCATCATGGGTAACAAGTAAAATAGTACAATGTTGCTCTTTGGCTAAAATTTGCATTAAATTAACTACATCTCTACCTGTTTTTTTATCTAATGCTGCTGTAGGTTCATCTGCTAAAACTATGCTAGGATGACTTACTAAAGCACGAGCGATCGCTACTCTTTGTTTTTGTCCTCCAGATAAATTATCAGGATAATAGTTTATTCTTTCACCTAAACCAACTTCTTTTAGTATAGCTTCTGATTTAGCGATCGCTTGTTTTTTGCTAATATTTTCATGAAGTTCTATGGACATTTGTACATTTTCTCTTGCTGTTAAAAAAGGTAATAAATTATGTGCCTGAAAAATATAACCAATATGACGACGTATTTGGACTAATTGCTCTTCACTTGCTCCATATAATTCTTGATTTAATTCTTGTAAACTACCATTTTGTACTGAGCGTAAAGCACCAATTAAAGAAAGTAAAGTTGTTTTTCCTGAACCAGAAGGACCTGTCAAAATTACAATTTCTCCTGCTTTAATTTCTAAATTAATATCAAATAATACCTGTTTTGTTAATTCTTTTTCGCCATAAAAATGGTTTAAATCCTCAATTTTTATACTTGGGTTCATAACTAGTTAAAACTCCTCAAAACTGTTAAAAAACTATTAAAAAATATCAGCAGGATCGGCAGATTTTAATTTAGCAACGGCAGTTGCACCAGAAATAAAACACATTAACATTGTTGCGATGAAGACAAATATTCCTCTTTCCCAAGTCATAACTATAGGTAAAAGAGTAGCTGCTTTTGTAAAATGATATTGAATTATGGCAATGAGAAAGCCGGGAATATAGCCTAAAATAGCAATTAAAACAGCTTGTTGTAATACCATTGATAGGAGGTATTTATTACGATAACCAATGGCTTTTAATGTAGCATATTGAGGTAAATGTTCAGAAACATTAGAATAAAGAATTTGATAAACAACGACAATTCCCACAATAATTCCTAATGCAACTCCTAAGTTAAAAATAAAGCCAATTGCTGTGCTAGTTTGCCAGTAATTTTTTTCAAAGTTAATAAGTTCTTGTTTACTTAAAATTTTCACATCTTTGGGTAAATACTGTTTAAGTTTTTTACCAAAATATTCTAAATTTGCATCAGGTTTTAATTTAATAAAACCAATATCTATTATGCCTTTTTTACGGTTAGAAAAAATCCTTTGAAAATTCAAATGACTGGTGATTAAATTACCATCTGAACCAAAAGATGTACCTAATTGAAATAAACCAGCTACTGTGATTTTCCGATTATTTCCACTAGCTGTTATTTCAGTATTTACTGTTTTTTGTTTTTTAAATTCATCAACAACTGGACCAAATTCACTTCTTGAACCTTGATCGAATAATACTTTATCGGGTATTTTTAATTTATCTATATTTTCATGAACACCTGGTAAATCAAAAATTTGATGTCTAATATCAAAACCAATAACAAAAATATTCCGCCAATTATTTCTGGTTTGAGGATTTTTCCATTGACCAAAACCCAAATAAATTGGAGTAACAAAATCTACTTCTGGAAAAGCTAAAGTTTGAGTTAAACGACGTTCAGGAAAACTTTCCATAGCAATTAAAGCGGTACTACGAGGACTAATTAAAAAATAATCTCCATTTAATCCTTGATGTAAATGAACAGCACTATCAAATAAAGCATCACGAATACCTAACTGCATAAAAACAATAACTACTGCGAAAATTACGCCAGAAAGGGCGACAATTAGTCTAATTTTTTGATATCTTAGTTGTAGCCAAGCCGTTGGTAGTTTGTTAAACATGATTGATTTTATGAGTGATGATTGAGATATTAAACAAGATATTAATTATCAGTTTTTCCAGGATTAATAATGACATTAACTTGTAAATTAGTCAACCGAGAAACTTTGATACTGTCTTGGGGATTTAATTTAATTTTTACTTCCACAACTCTAGCATCTGCGTCTGCTACTGGATCTGTGCTTAATACATTTTTGCTACTAATTTCTAAGCCAATTTCATCCACAATCCCCGTTAATCCTTCAACAATACCATCAGCTTTTATGGTGGCAATTTGCCCTAATTTTACTTTATTAATATCGGTTTCATATATTTCAGTTGTGACATACATTTGTTGAGTATTACCAATCGCAACAATGCCTTTATTACTAATAAGTTCACCTGGCCAAGTGTGAATTTTAATAATTTGCCCATTTTGAGGGGAACGAACATAGGATAAATCTAAATTAGCTTGAGCAGTTTTGACGGCTTTTTGTGCAGCTTCCAATTGTGTATTTGCTAAAATTACATCTGTAGGTCTTACTTCTGATACTGCGGCTAAAGTTGCTTTTTCTTGATTAATTTGACGACTAACTGTGTTAATAGTACGATTAAGATTTGCGGTAGCTTGATTAATTTGTTCCTGTTTAGTGGTAATAACTTGATTTAAAGTTGATTTTGCTTCTTTTAGTTGATTTTCTTTGATTTCTTTTTGCAGACAAATGTTATCTTTTTGAGAAGTGGAAACAGCACCATCTGTATATAAATTTTCATAGCGACTACATTCTGTTTGAGCATTTTTTAATTCAGATTCAATTCTCTGAATGACAGCTTTTTGAGTATTTTTTTGCCCTTCTAAATCGTATTTTAAACTAGCAATGGTGGCTTTTTGGGTGGTAATTTGTCCTTGTAATTCGGCTTGAGTTGCTTGAAATTTGGATTTTTGAGCAGTAATTTCGCCTTGTTTTGCACCAGCTTTTATTTGTTGTAAACGGGCATTGGCAACTTTAACATTTGTTTTAGCTTCTTCTAAAATTGCAGTGAGGCGATCGCTATTATCAAGAATTGCAATGATTTGTCCAGCGTTTATTTGTTGTCCACGGTTAACTAAAAGTTTTTTAACTCTTGCACCTTCCATAAAAGCGGGGGCTGATAGTTGAATGACTTCTCCCTGGGGTTCTAAATATCCTAAAGCTGCTATTGCTTGAGGAAGATTCTGATTTTGTGAAGAAGTTGGTAAAGATGTCTTAGTCGGTAACTGTTTTTTAACTATAGAGTAGGCGATCGCCGTTACAAACCCTAAACTAACTATAGCCATAATTAAGGTAGTTGTACCGCTCTTTTTGAAAGAATTGAATAGTTGTAAATTCATATTTTCTCACGTTTTTAATTGCGTTATTATCTTAATATACCTTTAAGTTGTATTTTAATATTGAGAAATTTATGAACTTCTCTAGCACATAAATAACCACTTATAATAGTTCCTGCAAACCTATGCAAATTTTGCACCCGTAGTTAAGCCTCCTAATCCTGCTACGATGATAATAATATCGTAATTATTGTTAATTGAAGGTTCTATTTGTTGTTGATTTTGTGGGTTCATTTTTGATTACCTCTGTTACTTTTACTGTAGTACAGGCATCCTATCTGTATTTTTGAATTGTGACAGGCAAGATGCCTGTCCCACATTGATTGATTACAATAATTTCTGGAAATAATCCTGGATTATTGTTGGTAATTCACAAGCTACTGGTTTAGCACTTTTATGATCACGCAAAGCCCAAATTCTAGATCAGGACGAGGTTTTGTCGATGAACTAAACTAGCTACAATAACGATATTTTTGTGCCAAATATTCACAGGAAATGTTAAAACATGAAAAGAATTATTCACTACTTGAGCAGTAAAAATAACTCCTTTTTGGCTTTTCATTTCTACTGTAATTAATTGGGGAAAAATACCCGTAGCTTTGAAAATTGACTCTTTGACACACCATAATCTTGTAGCAAAAGAGCAAAGAGTATCATCATAATTTTTAAATTCCTGCAATAAAGTTTGATACTGATTTCCGAGTAAATCTAGCCATTGCTCTAGTGTTCTTTGTTCCACAAATTCTAAGTCGCAACCTTGAATATTTTGCCCAATAGTCATTAACAATAAGGTGCGACTATGAGCTATAGAAATTTGTAAATTACTGTTAGCAATTTGTGGTTTTCCACTGTCTAACCAAGTTATTTTTTCTTGATCAATTCCGTTAACAGAAGCGTATTTTTCGGTAAATACTTGTTGTTCTATCTGATGACGAGTTTCACTGTCAAGACTATTAAATAATTCAGAATATTTGTAAACAATTAACTGGGGTTTATCTGTCAATAAATGTTCATAGGATTTGAAGCCTTCTATAATTTTATTTTCAATGAAAGAGCGATCGCCAATATCTTTTGGATGTGGATATTCAGGAGTGGGTTTAAGTGATTTAACATGATAGCCGAAAATCTTTTCTATAACTTCATTATTCTCATTAACAAAGACTACATCGGCAACCGCTGTCTTATCTTCTACTTTAAGAATTGTTGTTTCTACAAAACCTCTGGTGGAGAAATTTTGAATATTAAAAATCTGCCATTCCTCTATACTGATAGGTAGGTAAACATTTTGTGTGAGGGGAAGTTGACCAGACTGTAACAGGACATCACGCAAAAGTGGACTACCTAAACTAAAAGGAGCTAATTTATTAGATGAAAAACAAATTTCAGAAGTATCAGTATAAAAACCCTTGGTTGACAAAATTACTTGATCAGAATTAAGCAGATAAACCTTGTCAATATTTTGATAGGTAGAACCTTGAAAAAGTAGCCAACTATAGATATCTGTTTTTGACTCAAGATGTAAAGATTCATTGGGTATATTCAAATTTTTTGTTAGCTTTTCATTGCTGTGATTTAAAGTAATTTCTGCTGAAAAATGAGGAGTTTTATAATTAGATTCTTCGGTAGAAATAGCTGCAAAAACTTTATTTCCATCGACTCTAGCGTAAATCTGAATTTTGATTTCTCCATTTTCAGGTACTACGATAGGACGTAAAAGAGAAATATGTTCTAATTTGACAGAATTGATATTAGTAATTCCTGTGACATAAGATGCTGCTTGTGTCATTGCTTCTAAACCAAATACTGTAGGAAATAATAGCGAACCATTGAAGTTATGATCATTCACATAAAGGTCATTTTGACGATTAAGAGAACAACGCACAATTAACTCTATTCCTGGTTCAAAATACTCTATTTTTTCCAGATAACGATTTGCAATCGGGAAGTTATAATTTTTACGTTTCCAAGTATCTAAACCACCTAATTTAGCCGCAATAACAATTTGTTGATCGTCTGCACAATTTTCTATCCAGTGCAAAAATTCTGCTACTCCAAGATGGGGAGGTATAGCATCAATTCCCATATTAGCTAATGTTTTAGTGCTGCCCATTTTTGCACCCATTCCTACTTCACTCCAAACACTATAGGCTAGAGTTATTGTCTCTGTTCCTGTTTGTTTTTTGAGATTTCTTAATAATAAATCTACCGTTTCGTTAGAAAAAGCATACCAACTATTGCCTAACATTCCTGTAACTCCAATAATAGAAGTAAAGGCAATAAAATATTTTAATTGATGGTATTTTAAGGCTGTAATTAAATTCCACGCACCAATTAATTTAGGTGCTATTTCTTGATATGCTTCGCTAGAAGATACTTGTTCTGTTCTCCGAGGTTTATTAGTACCTGCTCCGTGAATTACTGTTGTGATAATTCCTAATTCAGTTGTTACTTTTTGAATCAGTTGATTGACTGCATTTAAGTCAGTAATATTGCAAGAGTAATATTTAGCTATTAATTGAGCATCTGCGTATTTTTTGAGAGTATTTTGTACTTCATCATTGACAGGAGAACTACCAACTAAAGCCATTTTACAGTGATATTTTTCAGCAAGAGCAATAGCACATTCAGCCGTAATTCCTTTAGCACCACCTGTAACGATAATTACGTCTTCTGATGTGAGATTAACATTTCTTGATTGTGATTTTTTCTGTGCTAAGTCATAAACCATTTGACTTCTTTGCATTTCATAATTATAACCAGCTACACTATAATTATCGCTTGTGGTAAATTCAGCTTTTATTTTCTGGTTAATAATCTCCAAAGACAGTCTGTGATCAAATTCTAAAACCCGGATTTTCAGCTTAGGACGTTCTAAATGTAAACTTGCAGCAAAGGAAGCTACACTAAAAACAGAAGTAGGTCGATCATTATTTTCGCAGCGAGAAAAATAACCATTGCCAAATTGAATAAATCCTAATTCGCAGATTTTTCCAGCAGTTTTTTGAGCTACATCTGTCAATATTTCTATAGTTTCTGTTAAATTTTCCCATGTTTCTGGGATTAAAATTAACAAGCGATCAGGTATATTAAAACCATCCCATAATTGGGCTATATTTTCAGCTAATTTCTGATGAGATTTGATGCAAGCAATTGCTATTTTTTCAACTGTGTCTCTAACATCTGTTGTTAATTCTGCTTTGATAATTTCCACAGAAAAACTACTGATATAAGATGATAAATGGGTAGTTTCTGATTCTATTTTGCTGTTTTGGATAGATGATTCTTCCAGATAAGTAGTGATATTGTCGATAATTTCTGCTAAGGTACTATTGGCAAATTCTGAAGGTTCAAATTTACCTTCCAAGTGATATGTTTTAGCAATTTCAGCCATTAAAGAACCAGCTTTGATGCTGTCAAGATTTAGATCATCTAAAAGACGGTATTCTAACTTAATTACTTCTTTAGCTAATCCCGTTTTTTCTGCCGCAATTTCTACTACTTTTTCCCGTATTTGTTCCTGTATTTTAACAGGTTTACTTTCAACTACTTGACTACTTGGTAATTCGGAAATTGGTAAAATTGATAATTGTAGAGGTTCTTTTTTATCTTGATGAGAAGATGAAGTAATGTTTGATTTTGATTCTAAACTTCCCTGTAAATGGCCTAAATTCCCTAAATCAGCAAGAATGACTTTAGCATAAAAACCACTACGTTGTGCAAGTAATCGAGTTAAAACTTCCAGTAGTTCTTGTTTATTAAACCGATTTTCCAAATTAGTTGAATTTTTCATGGTTTTCTCTTTGATAATTGTTTTGTTTATGTATTTTAGAAAAATGGTAAAGATTCCAAATCAGCTTTTATCAATTCAGCTAAAAAAGCTCCTCTTTCTGTTAAATAACTAGAGAGTAAAGTTTCTAACTCTTCATTATTTATTGCAAGTTGTGATGGCATCGTTTGAAAACCCACTTTTTTATCTAATATTTGTTCTGGATTTTCATAATCAATGGAAACATTAAAATTACGTTCACAAGGATTGTCAATAAAAATCTTTTCTGCTGCGGGAATAAAAGAACGAACCAGACGATTTTTGTAAAGTTCTTCCCATTTAATATTACCTCCATGAACAAAATAATAAGCTAAAAAGCTGTTTAAATCTGAATCATTTCCAGGTTTTGACTCTAAGGGAAAACACTGACAAATATTAGAAATATTACTAACTAATCCTGATAGTACCCTTCCTGATCCTACTTCTACCATCAAGTCACATTTAGCAGTCATATTTTCTACAAGTGATATAAAATCAACTTGGGAAATTACTTGATTAGCAAAATGTTCTTGCAAATTAATTCCTGTTTTAATTTCTAATCCATTAATACTAGAAAATAAAGGTACAGCAAGATTGGTAAGTTGTTCTGGAATTGTTGCATTATTTTGTAAATATTCAGCCGCATTTTTAACTTTTTCCGAGTGAAATGCGTTGGAAACTGGTAATAAATGAGTCTGAATATTTTGTTGTTTAGCAATTGTAATTGCTGCGTCTATAGCAGAGCGATCTCCTGAAATTATAGTTTGATTTGGACTATTAATATTAGCCACAATTGCATAACCTTGAACTTGTGATAAAATACTTTTTGCTGTTACTTGATCACAAGCTAAACTAGCCATACTACCTGCATTTTCTGAAGATGCAGACATAGCTTGACCGCGCATTGCGGCTAAACAAATTAAGGTTTTTTCATCATAAGCACCTGCATTATAAAAAGCAATTAATTCTCCTAAACTATGACCTCCTACTACTACTGGTTGAATACCTAAATTTTCCAAATAACGTATCCATATTAAAGAAGTCAGACATAAAGCAGGTTGAGCAAACTCTGTACAAGCTAATAATTGTGACCATTCTTTAATTTCTTCTTGATTGATAGCACGTTCTAAAGAATAATAAATAAATTGACTAATGGGTGCAATTCCTATTTCTTTCAGCCATTCATCTGCTTGATTTACTAATTGCTTTGCCCAATCATAGCGTTGTACTAAAATACGCGCCATATTTAACTTTTCTGAACCTTGTCCGGGAAATAAAAACCCTATGCGATCACCTTTGATTTGATTGGCAATATAAATATCTTTTCTCGGGGAAATTATTACTTCTCCTTTTGTTAATGAATGATTATTCAGTATTTGCTTAATTCTGACAAGACTATCTAATAATTGAGTAGGATTATGGGCAACAATTGCCGCTCGTATAGGTAAAGAATCTTGATTTTCTTGAGCAAGTTTAGCAGCTAAATCCACCATTTCTGCTATGCTCATACCTTGAGCAAGCTCAATTAATATTTGAATGCGTTCTAACAAATCTTCTACAAAAAACGCACTCATGATAAATATTTCCGTATCCTGATTAGATACTAATAAAGATGCTTCTCTAACAGAAGATTTCAGATGATTAGCAGGTGCATCTCCAGAGGAAATTGCTACATGACAATTAATACCACCAAAACCTGCCCCAAAAATCCCCGCTTTTAATGTTTCATTAGGGTTGCGAATTTCACCAGTTAAAACAGGATAAAGACATTGTGCAGATGTATCAAATATTGGATTAGGTTCTTGGCAACCTGCCGTGGGTGGTAAAATTCTTTGATTGACTGCTATTACTGATTTAATAAAAGCACCTATTCCTGAAGCTGCTTTTGTGTGTCCAACTATGGATTTAAACGAGGTCATTCCTACTGAACGAGGTACAATTTCACCATGTTGACTCATTGCTAAGGCAATACCTTCTAATTCTGTCCTATCACCTACCGCAGTTCCAGTTCCATGTCCTTCTATAAAATTAAGAGTATGAGGACTATAACCAGCTTTTTGATAAGCTCTTAATAATGCTTTTGATTGACCAATTTTAGAAGGTGCTGTGATTCCACCTTTACCATCAGAAGAAATTCCCCAACCATTAATAGTAGCATAGATATAATTGCCATCACGTTGAGCATCTTCTAAACGTTTTAGCACCACAAAACCACAACCTTCACCCGGTAGAAAACCACTAGCACGTTTATCATAAACTGTCATATCACTAGCAGTTAAAGCACCAGTTTTCGCAAAACCAATCAGTTCAAATGTGTCTAAACTTACGTCTACCCCCCCGCTAAGACAAGATTTAATTCACTACTAATGAGCTTTGTACAAGCGTCTGCTACTGCAATTAATGATGAAGAGCAAGCACCATCAACCGTATAACCACCACCATCAAGGTTAAAGAAATTACATACTCTTCCAGCAATAGTATTAGAAAGTCCACCTGCTAAAGAATCTTCGGTAATGGGAGGAAAAACAGACTTGTAAAATTTTTCCATAGTTTCTACAAGAGTTTCTATAGTTGCAGGAGGTAAACCTTTAGCTTGAGCAGATGCACGTAATGTTTTTCTTACAAAAGGCCAACGTAATCTCAGTCCAGAACTTCTGGTTTGTTCACCGGTTAAAGTGTTGCCTAAAATTACTCCTGTTAGTTCAGTAGGTACTGTTTCACGGGAATAACCTGCATTTTCTAATGCTTTCATGGCTGTATCAAGAGCCAACCATTGCACTATATCAGTAGAATCTATGGTACTTTTAGGAATGCGATGTTTGCGCCAATCAAAGTCAAAACCATCAATCACAGCCATCCGACTTCCATAAGTATGATCTGGTGTTTGGGGATTTGGATCATAATATTCAGATAAAGGTAATCTTACATCTGGATTGGAACGAAATTGTTGTCTACGGGTAAGTATATTTTCCCAAAGTTCTAATAAAGTTTTAGCTCCGGGATAGCAGCAACCCATTCCTATTACAGCAATATTTGAATGTGAGTTCTTATTACTACTCATAATTACTTACTTTTATCTGTATGTAGGTTATCATATCATCAATGCTAGACAATAGGAATACTTAATGAAAGTTTAAGGATTGGCTATTATTACTGGGACTTACGCATTGACAAAAAAACGAATCTATGTTCATGAAGCTACATAAGCATTGGTAAGATTGTCCACAATGTAGTCGCGCACAACTAAAGTGAATAAGTTTCTTTGCACTTCATAGAACCTCGCGGTAAGTGGGAAACTCAGACACTTTAGTGCTGAGAGGAAAACGGCACGAGCGGTTTTAACCGCTGTGGTATTTTCTACTCTAGCTTGTATTCTCTGATCAATCTTTGCGTAGCCGATGACTGAGACACTCCCCAGTTTGCGGCAATTCTTTCTAACTTTGCCTTATCTTCGTCAGACAAATAAATAACAGTTCCTTTTTTTCTAGACATACACTCAATCTGCTATTAATATGATTATATTGTCACAGCATTGGCGGTCGAAACAATGTCTAAACTCAAAAAGTCAATGGGAGTGCAGCAAGTTTTGTTGTCTCCCGATCATGAAACAAAAGCAGTATTAGAATATCTTTGCCAACAATCTGGGAAATTGTATAACAGCGGTATTTATTTCGCTAGACAAACTTTCTTTAAAACTTGAAAGTTGTTAACAGGTAAATTTGATTTAGCTTACGAACCTTCAGTTTCTAAAACTATGGTTGCGAAATCTTTGCCTTCTACACCCGCACAACAAACTTTATTGTCTGTAATTGAGGCATTTAAATCATTTAAAGAATTGCGTTCTTTGTTTCTTAAAGGACAATTACACTTTCAACCCAAAGTACCCGGATATCTAACAAGTTCTAAACTTTTTAAATTCGCCTATCCTAATAGCGGTGGACAAAAACCAACTCTAGTTAATGGACAACTTAGATTTTCGTTGGGATTAACAGTTAAAAGATGGTTTGGAATTTCTGAATTTTTTCTACCAATGCCGTCAAATTTAAACATAGCCAATGTTAAAGAGTTTACTATCATACCTAAAAATGGTACTTTTTATTTAGAGATGTCTTACGAAGTCGAGAAACAACAGCATGATTTAGACATTAATCAAGCTCTGTCTATTGACTTGGGAACGGCTGATAATTTAGCGGCTTGTGTTGATATATTGGGTAATTCCCTATTGATTGATGCCCGGTCAATGAAAGCCATGAATCAGCTTTGGAACAAGAAAATATCAACAAGAAAAGAGGGGAAATCAGAAGCTTATTGGGATGCTTGGTTAGACCGTGTAACCCGTAAACGTAACCATCAAATGCGTGATGGTATTAATAAAGCAGCGAAACTAATTATTGACCATTGCTTAAAATATGGCATTGGCACATTAGTAATTGGTTGGAACGAAGGCTTTAAATCTAATGCCACCATGGGTAGAATCAATAACCAAAAGTTCGTTCAAATGCCTTTGGGTAAACTCAAAGATAGGTTGAAACAACTTTGTGATTTGCACGGTATTAGATTTCAAGAAACTGAAGAAGCATATACGTCAAAAGCTAGTTTTCTAGATGGAGACTCCCTACCCAAGTATGGCGAAAAGCCAGAAGGGTGGAAAGCATCAGGAAAGCGTCTTAAACGTGGCTTATATCAGTCAAGTAATGGCTCAATAGTTAACGCCGATTTAAACGGCAGTGCGAATATTTTAAAAAAAGTAGCCAGCAATCTAAGCTTAGACTTAGGCTTACTGGGTAGACGGTGTTTGACGACCGTAGCGAGAATCAGGCTTTGGGTGTTACCCAAGTCTATTCTGTCCGCAGAATCTCAGTGGCTTGGCTCCCTGAGAGTGTCAAACCAATTAGAAAATATGTTTTCAGAGCGCATTTTTTCTAAACGAACAAATGCTTGAAGTGAACAAAATATGTGTGTTTTGATTGCTTGGCTATCTCTCACCATAAATCGACAAATTCCACATACTTGTTTAATGGCTCTGTGAAAACTTTCAATTCCCAAATGGGTATCATGAATTGTTACAAATTCGCTTCTGGTTATTTCCTGGAGAGATTCTTCATCTGGTAGATATAATATATAGTGCCTAGAGTCTTGTTTTTTGAAGTCTTTCCTAAACTTTGCATAAATATGCGATAATTAATGTATCTCTAAAAGAAAATTTCCATCAAAGTCAAAATAATCTATTAATCATAACTGTAAACAATGCAAGTAGAATCACAAGTCTCTAATATTGATAATAATATTTTTACTGATTTCGGTGGGGTAATGATTCCTCAAGCACCGGATGGGTTTAAATCAGGTTTTATTGGCATTATCGGTCGGACTAATGTGGGTAAATCCACTTTAATGAATGAATTAGTCGGACAAAAAATAGCCATTACTTCCCCAGTATCCCAAACTACTCGCAATCGGTTAAAGGGGATTGTAACTACAGAAACAGCCCAGTTAATTTTTGTAGATACACCGGGTATTCACAAACCCCATCATCAATTGGGAGAAGTGCTGGTAAAAAATGCGAAAATTGCCATTGAATCGGTAGATGTGATATTATTTGTAGTTGATGGCACTGTTGCTTGTGGTCCAGGCGATCGCTATGTGGCAGAACTACTAATTAATAGTCAAACACCTGTAATTCTGGGGATTAATAAAATTGATGAACAACCAGAAGATTATCAAAAAATAGATGATAGTTATATTCAATTAGCTAATAGCTATCAATGGCAAAGTGTGAAATTTTCTGCTAAAACTGGGGCGGAATTATCGCAACTCCAAGATTTATTAATTAGTCATCTCCAACCAGGACCATTTTACTATCCACCCGATTTAGTTACAGACCAACCAGAACGGTTTATCATGGGTGAATTGATTCGAGAACAAATATTATTATTAACCCGTCAAGAAGTTCCCCACTCCGTAGCG
Source organism: Dolichospermum sp. UHCC 0260 (assembly GCF_009711985.1). NCBI lineage: Bacteria > Bacillati > Cyanobacteriota > Cyanophyceae > Nostocales > Aphanizomenonaceae > Dolichospermum > Dolichospermum sp. UHCC 0260. The sequence continues at coordinate 28,892 of NZ_VIKZ01000023.1, forward strand.
ATCGCCATTGATTTAGTCGAAGAAGCTCCAAAAATTACCCGTGTTCTTGCCACAATCCATGTTGAGAGAGATTCTCAAAAAGGGATTCTCATCGGCAAAGGGGGAACAATGCTCAAAGCCATTGGTAGTGAAGCTAGACAACAAATTCAAAAGCTAATTGCTGGGAAAGTTTATCTAGAATTATTTGTCAAAGTTCAACCTAAATGGCGACATTCACGAGTGCGGTTAGCAGAACTGGGTTATCGGGTAGAAGAATAATAAATAGGGGTAAATTATGCCTTTGATTAGTCTCATTGCTGCCATTTCTGAAAATCGAATTTTATCAGACTCGACAAAAGAACATATTCATGCGGGTATTCCTTGGAATATTCCCAGTGATGAACTTTATTATCGGGAAACTATCCGACGACATCCTGTCATTATCGGGCGCAAAAGTTATGCCACTTTTAATAAACCAATTCGTAATTGTACAACTATCATTCTTACCAGAGACACCAATTTTCAAGCATTCGGTTGTATAGTTTTGCATTCATTAGAAGAAGCAATTGCATGGGCGAAAATGAGTGAAACAGAAGAGATATTTATCTCTGGTGGTGGACAGATTTATACTGAAGCAATCAAATTGGCCGATAAACTTTATTTAACCATTGTTGAAGGTAATTTTGTGGGAGACATATACTTTCCTGAATTTGCCGATTTTGGAAAAGTCACCAAAGAGAAGAAAATGCAGGAAAATGGCTTTCAGTTTAATTTTGTAGAAATTGAAAAGTGCGTTAATGAGGTAACGTCACCTTCAATAACTGGCTAATTTATTGTAATTTCAAAAATCTATCCAAAGCTGCTACCATACTTGGTGGCCAGCGACGGATATTCGTTACCCAATTCATATCCTTATAACGGGTATCTAGTCCATAGGCTGCTACCCAATTACTTTCCGCTTCTCCTTTATTTCCTGTCACCCAATAAGCGGCTGTTAAAGCGGCACGCATATCAGCAAATCGAGGATATTTACGGACTATATTCCGCATTTCGCGGATAGCTTTTTCCCTTTGACTGGTTTCATATAAAGCCAGAGCATAATTGGCTCTAGCAAAGGCAAAATTGGGGGTAATTTCTGTGGCTTTTTGGAAATCTAAAATCGCTTCTTGCCATTTCCCTAAACCTGTTTTAGCATTACCACGATTATTATAAGCCATAGCATCTTGAGGATCTAATTCTAATACACGATTATAATCAGCGATCGCATCCTCCCATCTTCCCAAACCCTCCAACGCCGTCCCCCGATTCAAATAAGGATCTGTCACATTAGGCGCAAGTTCTACAGCTTTGTTATAATCCATCAATGCGGATTGTAACTTATTCTGACTGACACGAGAATTACCGCGATTACTCCATGCTCCCGCATTGGTAGGAAATTTTTCAATAATTTCTGTCCAATAAGCCTCCGCCGTCACAAAATCGCCTTGATTCGTAGCTGCAAAAGCCTTAGTCGCTAATTCATCCCCTGCTTGCAACTCCTCGGCGGTAATGGGTTGAGATTCTGCCATAACTGGTGTATTCCAGCCAAAAACCAGCAACAGACTCAGGAAAATACTAATTAGTTTAATCATCTAACTCTGACGTGATAGGCAACAAAATTAATCATATAGCAACAGCTAACAAAGAAGATTCCCAAATTTCTTCATTCATTGGTCAATTAGTCAAAGATTGAGTTAAAATAGGAGGTCGCAAACTAAGTAAGTAAAACCCGGATATTCCCCGGAGGTGTAATTGACCAAGTTCATTTTAAAAATTCTCTGGTTAGACGAAAACGTCGCCCTAGCAGTTGATCAGGTTGTTGGTAAAGGATCTAGCCCCTTAACCAAATACTTTTTTTGGCCCAGAAATGATGCCTGGGAAGAGCTAAAAAAAGAGTTAGAATCCAAACACTGGATTACAGATGTTGATCGGGTGGAGTTACTCAACAAAGCCACAGAAGTGATTAACTACTGGCAAGAAGAAGGCAGAAAACGTCCAATGGCAGAAGCACAGTTGAAATTTCCAGAGGTTGCCTTCACAGGTAGCGCCTGATGATTTTAAGTTGGTAATTGGTAGTTGGTAATTGGTGATTGGTCATGGGTAATTAAGTAAAATTATCACCTATCACCAGTCCCCTTTGCCACAATTTAATTGTCTTGTCCTTACTACCACTGGCAATCAATTTTGCATCATGACTCATAGCAACGCTAGATACTGAGTCTGTATGACCTACAAGACTAGCAATTTCTTTTTTTGTGCTGATTTGCCAAATTTTTACCGTTTTATCCCAACTGCCACTAATCAGCGTTTCTCCGTCAGCACTAAAAGCTACAGCCACCACTGACCAAGAATGACCTGAAAGTGTGCTAATTAATTCACCAGTGCCAACATCCCATAATTTAATTGTATTATCACCGCTACCCGTTGCCAAAATTTGACCATTGGGACTAAAAGCAACTGTTAAAACTGCCCAAGTATGACCGGAAAGAGTTGTTAATAAGTTAAATTTTCCGTCTTCTAATTGCCAGATGCGAACTGTGCGATCATAACTAGCACTTGCTAAAAGTCGTCCTTGGGGACTAAAAGCTACAGCATTTATTTGTAATTTATGCCCAGTTAAAGTATTCAGTCCTAAACCTGTATTCACATCCCAAATTTTAATAGTTTTATCCCAACTTCCACTAGCTAAAATTTGCCCTTGGGGATGAAATGCTAGAGATTTAACAGCGTGTGAGTGTCCAGTCAGAAGATGAATTTTTGCTAATGTCTTCACATCCCACAAATTGATAGTTTGATCATCACTAGCTGTGGCTAAAATTGTATCATTATGATTGAAAATAACTGATGTTATAGCTTGAGTATGTCCGGGAAAGTTTGCTATTAATTGCCGATTGATTAAATCCCATAATTTAATACTTTTATTATCTTCCCCACTGGCTAATATTTTACCATCATGACTTAATGCCAGAGTATTAATAGAACTATTGATTTGATTTTCAAGAGGATAGGAAAGTTGCCATAAAGGATGATTAATTGGGGATAATAAAGGCAAATAATGATCTTTAATTCCCAAAGTATAAATAAGTTGATCTGCTGATTGCCAGCGTTCTTGTAAATTATATTTTATAAGTTTATCAAGGGTTTGTCCTAGATGTTCGCTAATTTGATTGGTGAGATAATCTCGCCATATCCAGCTATTATTAGTAATATCAAATAATTCAAAAGGTGGTATTTGAGTTAGTAGATAAATACAAGTTATACCTAAACTATAAAGATCACTGACAAAAACAGCTTTACCTTGTATTTGTTCTGGCGAAATATATTCTGGACTACCAACTAAATCATCTTTAGATTCATTGATATTGACAAATTTCATTGCAGCAAAATCAACTAAAACTAGATTATCTAATAAATTTTGACTTTGATTTACAGTCCGCAAAATAATATTTTTTGGTTGAATATTCCGGTGAATAATTTGATGATCATGAATAAACTTGAGAACTGGTAATAAACTTTTTAAAACTTGCCAAATCTGAGTTTCATTAAAAACACCTTGCTTTGCTAATAAACTAGCTAAATTATCACCTTCAATAAATTCTTGAATTAAATAGTAATATTCATTTTCTTTAAAATGTGTGATTAGGGAAGGAATTTGCGGATGTTTACCTAATTCCGTTAATTTCTCTACCTGACATTGAAAATTTTCCAGTGTTTGATCTTGAGATGAAAATTGGTGAATAACACAAGGAATTGGCGGAAATTGACTTTCATCTACAGCGAGAAAGGTTTGACAAAATCCCCTTTTACTAATCTGCTTGATTAAATGATAATCTTCTTTAATTAACACAATTTATTTTCTAGATTCCTCTTTCTGTTTCTGGATGATAAAAATAGTTCCCATTGTAATACTCCTTAGGTTAAGGAAATGTAGGTTGGGTTGAGTGATAGCAAAACCCAACCTACGACATAACTATTTTTAACCTTAACCTAATCAAAACCATATTTTGATTTTTAAGCTATAATAGACATTGGGTTTACCACTTCTATGCCTAAAAAAATCAATTTTCAGTCCCGCAAATTTCCTAAAGCTGTAACTTTTTCTTTGTATCTCTTCGGTGTTATGGCTGTTCTGATAGTGTCTTTTCCTTGGCTTTATGAAATCAAAACAAAAGCCGGAATTAATATCTCAAAAAAGTACCATACTGGACCTTTTTTAGAAAAACATACTCATGGACTCTTTAAATGTCAGTGGCTGTATCCATACCATTGTAAACCTCCCCAAGATTAAACCGTAAGATCATGGTGGGCATTGCCCACCCTACAAATTTAAATCAATTTATCTAAATAGGGCTTGCTGAATAAACCGAAAACCTAGATAGATTAAGAGTTTCCCGGTTAAAAAAGTGAATTAGGTGCAAGGAATAAGGATTGAAACCATTAAAAACCTATCACTTTCTGAAATTTGAGACTATTCTTCTCTCCTTCTAATTCTTCCTCCTGACTCGGTGACTCCTGACTCGGTGACTCCTAGCCCTCACGAAAAGACTTTTTCAGCAAGCCCTAAATAAGGACTGACATCAACCGCTAATTTTTGTCCTAATTTTAGCAATTGACGACATTGAATAGTTTCGGCTTCATTATCAATACTGGTAATTCGTGGCAATATTTGACTGTGTAAACAACTCCAGTAAAGTTCTTGAGAATGGTTTAAATTAATGCCAAGATGTAATTTATGACCAACATCAATCAATCGTTCTAAACGTTGGATATCTGTATCTATTTTGCTATTGGCATCATACAATAATTGCCACAATAACCGGACTATCAATTGTTCTAGAATTTGATTACCATCGGGGATATTTAATTGACAACGGAGATGTTTGGCTTCAGTAGCGATCGCTTCTAATTCTACAATCAGATTCCAGCTTAATTGTAGTTCGCTAATATCTTGTTCTAGGGATTTTAAAGCTGTTAAACAACGATAACCCAAAGCAATCTCCGCTGCTACCTGTAATTCTCGTGGTACTTCCAATTCATCCCGATGAAAGGCCATAATTACACCGTAATTATCCCTATAGGCTTGAGTATATAACTGGTCTAATCGTGCCAGTGTTTCCTGACTCAACAACCGCATAATGCGGTGACGTTCTTCCGCAAATAAAGTTTGCAAACTAAAGGCTTCATCACCAAATAGTTGAGTCATCACCAAAATAACATGAGCGATACTAGCCTGTTGCAAGGCTGCAAACAGCTTTTCTCTGATTTGACTATAGTTACGTCGTCCTTCAAACTTTTGAATACAGCAATGAAAATCCCAACCACCCAAATGCAAAACCGCAAATACTAAATTTTCATTTTCCCAAGTAATATTTGACACTAGCTGCAAATGCCCCACCGCCATAGTTAATGGTCCCAGGCTTTGCTTATGATAATCTAGCTCATGAGCATCATAACAATAAACACGCTGATGATGATTATGAGGGTGTTTATCTGTCTCTTGTCCAGGGGCAGTATTTTGGTGATGATTAAATAGGGAAGTAATAGCGTAATGGGCAGCAACTTGTTTAAAGCCAATTTGGGCAGTTAGCACCAACCGACGATATATCTCAGCCCCATGTTTAAACTCTTCCACATTGCTAGGGGCTAAACCTAGACGTTTAAGAAACTCCTTTTCTAATTGGATACCTGCCACATCTCCGGCTAATTCTAAAGCACGGGAGGCATAACGCAAAATTTGTGTTCCCTCTGGACGGGAAATTTCCTCAAAAAACCAGCCGCAACTGGTAAACATCAGTAAAGAGTGACGCTGCATTTCCAACAAGCGTAAAGCTTCTACCTGTTCAACCGCTTGGAGTTTGCGAGTTTGATGGCGGGATAGAAACCGGTTAATATTAGCGGGAGTGCGATCGCCCATGATATGAACATATTCGTCCCGCGCTTGCCAAGGATCACGAAATAATGTACCGCCATATTCCTCATAAACATCAATTAACTGATCCCGCAGCCAATTTAAAGCATTTCTTAACGGCCGTCGCCATTTTTGATGCCACACGCCTCCTTCACCACCACAACCACAATCATCTTGCCATCTATCCACACCATGGGCGCAACTCCAAGCCGTCACAGACTTGATTTTTACTTCCCAAGAGGGAGGATTTAAACTCAAATAATGGGCAAAATTGGTGACAGTCCAACCATGACGGGGAAACTCACCAATAAAAGCATAGGCTAAAGTCTTTTCTGTGCCTTTTTTGTGATGTCCAAAGGTTTCCCCATCTGTAGCTACAGAAATTAATTGGGACTGACGATGATCCCCGCGAATAGCTGCCCCAATGCGTCCCGCAAAATGATGGGAATTGTAGACAACATCACTAAAACCCATATCCCGCGAAATCGGACCATCATAGAAAAAGATATCAATATAGGCAGTTGATTTGTTTGCAGATTCATCGCTATCTAAATAACAGCGATAAGGACGAGTAGGATCAATCTGATTACCCCCCACCTCATGCCATTGACCACCAGAATCATCTCCTGTGGGGATTAGACGACAACGCTGGGCTTGAGAAGGGGCTAAAATGATAAATTTAATGCCTTCCGCTACCAAGGCTTCTAAAGTGGCATAATCTACGGCTGTTTCTGCCAACCACATTCCTTCAGGATCACGGCCAAAGCGAGAACGGAAATCTTCCTTACCCCAGCGAATTTGTGTATGTTTATCTCGTTCATTGGCTAGGGGGAGGATAATGTGATTATAGACTTGAGCGATCGCATTCCCATGACCATTGAGGCGATCGCAGCTTTTAGCATCAGCCTCCAAAATCCGCTGATAAACAGACCCATCGTAGCGTTCTAACCACGACATCAGCGTTGGACCAATGTTAAAGCTCATGTATTCATAATTATTCACAATTTTCACAATTTCGCCTCGGTCATTTAAGATTCTAGCAAAGGCATTAGGACGATAGCACTCCCAATGAATGCGCTCATTCCAGTCATGAAAAGGACTAGCACTGGGTTGACGTTCAATCGCATCAAGATAAGGATTTTCTCTAGGAGGTTGATAAAAATGACCATGAACCGTGACATAAACACCCTGAGCAGTTTTCAGGGGATCATGTTCAGGACTGGATTTAGGCTCTTGATCTAATGGTAATATTGAGCCAGAACTACTGGGTTTTTCCGCTGCCAAAGTCATATATTTTTATCCAAATAAATGTGTAATTTTGCAGAATATTCTTACTATATCTACATTTCTACAATTGTTTTCTCATAGAATCAGTTATAAATAACACCTGTGAAACAAAACTAAATTTTAATAGAAGTCAGAAATCAGAAATCAGGAATCAGGAGTCAGAAAGAAGAACAAGGAGGAACAAGGAAGAAAAATAATCTCCAACCCCAATTACCAATTACCAATTACCAATTACCAATTACCAATTACCAATTACCAATTACCAATCACCATCCTTGACAGATATGATAGGTGTTCAAATGCACATAATGTTTTAGTCCCTGTGCAGATATCCCCTGAACTAAAGGTAAAAATGTCAATCAAGAACATTATTTTCAGCGTGCTGCTGTTGTTTATACCCATATCTCTAACAGCCCACTTTTTAGGATGGGGAGACTTGATAGTTTTCATCACCGCTGCATTAGCTATACTCCCCCTAGCAGCTTGGATGGGTACAGCTACGGAAGAAATAGCTGTAGTTGTTGGACCAGGAATAGGCGGATTTTTAAACGCGACTTTTGGCAATGCCACAGAATTGATTATTGCCTTAGTTGCCCTGAATGCGGGCTTAATTGATGTCGTCAAAGCCAGTATAACTGGATCAATTATCAGTAATTTACTCTTAGTCATGGGTTTATCCATGTTATTAGGCGGAATTCGTTACAAAGAACAAACATTTGAATCAGTTATAGCTCGTGTAAATGCTTCTTCTATGAATTTGGCGGTAATTGCCATTTTGTTACCAACAGCAATGAACTATACCTCCATAGGGATTAGTGAAAAAACCGTACAGAATCTTTCCCTAGCTGTAGCTGTCGTCTTAATTCTAGTTTACGGCTTAACACTGCTATTTTCCATGAAAACTCATGCTTATTTGTATGATGTTGGTGTGGCAGATATCGAAGAGGAAGCAGAAGCAGTTGTCCATAAAAAACCAAATGTTTGGTTATGGAGTGGTGTCCTTTTAGTTTGCACCCTGTTAGTTGCCTTTGAGTCAGAACTACTAGTTGGTTCATTGGAAGTCGCTACATCTCAACTAGGTTTAAGCGCCCTATTTACCGGGGTAATTTTAGTTCCTATTATCGGTAATGCTGCTGAACACGCTACCGCAGTTACCGTAGCCATGAAGAACAAAATGGATTTGGCTATGTCTGTCGCTGTGGGTTCAAGTATGCAAATTGCCCTATTTGTGGCCCCGGTTTTAGTAATTGCCGGTTGGGTAATTGGCCAACCCATGGATTTAGATTTTAACCCCTTTGAATTAGTCGCTGTTGCTGTATCAGTTTTAATTGCTAATAGCATTAGTTCTGATGGTAAATCTAATTGGTTAGAAGGGACATTACTCCTAGCTGCTTATACTGTCTTGGGTTTTGCCTTCTACTTCCATCCAGTTGCCAACAGTATCGGTTAAAATATCTTACCTGATCAAAAGTCTAAAATTCCCGATCTCATAAATTGGGAATTTTTTCTCTTCTACCAAGTCCTAAATATTTTTTCAAAAATAACTCCCTTAAGATAGATGAATAAAATCAATAATTCTTATAGTGTCAAATCAGATCATTCTTTTGATATCAAGCTATAGATCCCACATTCCGCACCCCCCAGTGTCATAATCGGTAATTTCGGATTTTTGAATACCTTTAATGATAATTTTGATACAAAATCGTCGAAATCTTAGGTGGCTATCGCCAATCTCAAATCCCCAAATGACCATTTTTCCTTGTGTGACAGTTTAGGGTGCGGAAGGTGGGATAGATTTATGATATATCAATTTCCCTAAATATTTTTTACTATTTGATCATAGTAATTACATATATAGGACTAATATTTGATTTTTCAAAAAACTCAGTGCCAGTTTATATCCGTTCTTCTCTGCTTTTGCCATTTCCCATTTTATAAATAAATACAATTATAAAAGACAATGAATGAAATCGGACTGCTGATGATGGGTGTATTTAATCAGAAATCACTAACTATACCCCATTTTCCATTAAACCAAACCTTGTTTAACCTAGAAAATGGTGTACAGCTAACAAATCATCAATCAAATAAGTTAGTTTCTTCTGCTCAAATTACACCACCAGAATTTATCCACATAAATGAAACTTCCCCAACTAATCTCTCAATTCTCTCATTCCGACGACACCAAATATTTAACCAAATCACACAAAAACAGACATCCAGCAGTTCTTTTGAATTAGCTGATGCTGGGGATATCCCTATGACCAATAAAAAAGATGTTCAATTATCAACAGGATATCGCACAACCCAGAATAAACCTATGCCCGTAATTGGTTTTGGTAATTCAGGCATATCTGTGAAAGTTTTACAAAAATTGTTAATGTCTAATGGTTATGGACTACCTATTGATGGAGTTTTTGGACCAGTTACCGAAACTGCTGTCAAAGCCTTTCAAAATCGTCGAAGTCTATCAACAGATGGTGTGGTTGGTCAAAAAACTTGGTGGGAACTAACAATTTAATTGGTCAGTTGTTAGTTGTCAGTTGTCAGTTGTCAGTTGTCAGTTGTCAGTTGTCAGTTGTCAGTTGTCATTTGTTAGTTGTTAGTTGTTAGTTGTCATTTGTCATTTGTCATTTGTCATTTGTTAGTTGTCATATAAATCATCTAAATCAAAAGAATCATAGTTAAAGATGATTTCTATCAGTCAAAATTTCATAACCACTATCTGTCACTAATACAGTATGCTCAAACTGAGCAGATAAAGCATTATCAACTGTTACCGCAGTCCATCTATCAGCTAAAATTCTGGTATTTTTAGAACCAGCATTTAAAATTGGTTCAATTGCTAAAGTCATTCCTGAACGCAATTTCACATTCGGTATTTCACGAGTTCGATAGTTAAAAACCGCTGGTTCTTCGTGTAAATTTCTACCCACACCATGACCAGTAAATTGTTCCACCACTGTAAAACCATTGGCTTTGACATGATCTTCAATTGCACCGGCAATCTCCGTTAAATGGACACCAGCTTTTACCTGTTCAATCCCTTTATATAGAGATTCCTCGGCTATTTTAATCAGTCTTGCGGCTTCACTCGTCACACTACCCACAGCGATAGTAATGCAGGAATCACCATGAAAACCTTGATAATAAGCACCTGTATCAACTTTTAATACATCTCCTGTGTGAATTACCTTTTTATGGCTAGGAATTCCATGGACAACTTCATGATTAATGCTAGAGCAGATGGAAGCGGGAAACCCATGATATCCTTTAAAGCTAGGAGTTGCATCCATTTCGCGGATGCGTTTTTCCGCATAAGCATCTAAATCGGCCGTGGTCATTCCTGGCTGAACTAGGTCAGAAATTTCCTTGAGAACAGTTGCCACAATCTTCGCTGATTGTCGCATAATTTCGATTTCACGGGTTGATTTAATTTCAATCCCTCGGCGTTGTTGTTTTTCGGGTTTTGGCTGGGCTGGTTGCGAAAGCAGGTTGGTGAAAATATTCATCATGAAGTTTAGGAATTAGGGGTGCTTTTACCGGTTAGCTGTGAAGTTGTTGAGATTTATTGGCAAAAAATATCTATATTTACGTTAACTTATTTTTGCATCTTTAGAAAAACACAGATAAGTGTACAAAATTAATTACCAACTAATTTTTATGTTCCCTGTTCCGGTGTTCCCTCTCTCAACGAGTGAATTTAATTTTGTCTGACTACTTATAATCTACTGATCTAGCTGCAATAATTGTGTGGTTTTGATCTCCTATCATCCTTAAATACCCTGGTTCGTTCGCGTCAACATTGGGGAGCGATGGCAGGTTTATGTATCTCTGACGGAGGCGTTAGACATGGTGTGGCCTATCCCTTTGGGAGCATAAGGTATCAGCCATAACCCAACATTTATAAGCATTTGTTGAGTTGCGCTGTCTATTAGACCTCATCGTTTGATGATAATTAAGTTTATACAATAGCTAGTGGGAGTAATCGTTCACGGGGTAGAATATTCCTCTAAATGCCTAAAGTGCTTGTATAGCAAGGATTAGAAGTTATTTATGCTATGAGCTAATCGTGACCAAAATGCCCAAAAAACCATTTTACAAACCAGTATAGCAATTTTGCTTATTCAAAATAACTTTTAAAAAATCAAATCTCTACTGGTTATTGTATTGATTTCGTTGAATTTCATATATGGCAACTTTCCATTTCTTTACAGGATGGCGACGGTGAAATGAATACTTTCAAAATGCTTGCAGCATTCGCTATCGCACTTCCTACATCTCCAAAATGCGATCGCTTATCTTTCATCAAAGCCATTTTACCGGAAAGCGATCGCTACTTCCTGACTCAACAACCCCAACGCCTACCTCAGCCATTCTGGGACATCCAAATCAGAAAGCTCAAAATTTGATCAACTGGTGGTACTGGATAATCATTCAAGTCAATGGTTACTGTTTGTCCTTCTAGTTGGAGAAACCGCCAAACCGTACCACTTGTCACCGTTCCGTAAATTGTGGAAATCGGCTGCTGCTTCTGTTGATTAAAGCGTTGTGCTGCTACCATTTCGGCTAAACATTGTCCCAGTCCTGGTTTTAGGTCTTCTTTTTTCGCTTCCACCAAAACCACTGCCGGGGCTTTAATATACAATTGCTCTGGAGAGCGACTAATCAGAAAATCAACATAACCCGTCAAATCAACCTCTGGCTGCACGTTGAACTCTTCGCCGGAAAAGACACTAATTTGTCCATGAAGCTGACGTTTGACTTCTAGTAAAACGGGATTGATAATGCCTTCAGAACGCGCTTTTTCACTACCTACTGCAACTGCCCAAGGTATGGTTTCTTTCAATGTATCTTTGAGCAAAGAACTCGGATTAAATGGGGAAATCTCTGGTAGAAAGCGATCGCCTTCAACAATTGTCAGTTGAAAATCATCTACAGCTTTACTCAAAGTAAATTTACTATAAGGCATAAAAGTTTTCTCGATAATTGGTAATATAAAGATATTTTACCGAAAAGCGATCGCCTTGATCATGGGAAATTGAGGGGCGTAGCCCGTCCTAGACATCGCGCCAAAGTGTGACAAGTTCCTATTCTTGATAATCACTCAGAAGTATAGGTTCTTTATTCGGAACTCTGACAATAATTTCGATAGTTCCACCCAAAGCATTCACAACCGCTCGCAGCGTATTTAATTCCAGATTTTGCCTACGTTCTAGCTTGGATACTGCTGGTTGCTGCACCTCAAGCCGCTCTGCTAATTCTGATTGAGATAAACCGAGTTTTTCTCGCAGATGTTTCAGTGTAATTTCTTCCAGATGAATCTGGGAAGTTCTTGTTTCAATCAGTTCTCGTCTCTCTTTGGGAAGTTTATTTAACTCTTCAGATAGGGTTGTATATTTTGTCATTAATTTTCCTCCTTAAGTATTTCTAGATATTTTTCATACCGTTGATCTGCGATGGGAATATTTTCCTTGTACCACCGCTTATTACAAAAGAAGGGAACAGGGAACAGGGAACAGGGAGCAAATAAGAAACTTTATAAGTGCTTTATCGGAATTGCGATCGCCCTACTTATCCCCAAGAGCGATCGCTTTTTTGTGGAGGGATGGGCAATTATCGCTCCATTTATATGATTAAGCCGTGTTGAGTATAATAGTCCAAGTTTTAACCGTTTAGAGTATATTTTATTAACATTGGGATATTATGGTTTGGGGAGTATTCCGAGGTAAGCGATCGCTTATGATTATCACCTAATCACAATTTCTCCTTTCATTCCAGCTTCTGTGTGTCCAGCTATAGTACATCCTAAAGCATATTTACCTGGTTTCATGGGGACAAATACCCATTCTGCTTCTGCACCAGGTTTAAGTTCTAATTCGTGAATATTCCCTTTAATTTCTACATTGCCGGCTTCGACTTTTTGAGTCCAAATTGCATCAGCAAAGTCTTTAGCGGTAAAATAATGTTTTTGTGAGCTAGGATTATTTAACTTGAGATTGTAGCGTTTACCAGAGGTAAATTCTAAATGATTTGGCTCAAATTTTAATTCATTAGCAACATTACCCAAGCTAACTGTAATCTCTATTGGTGGTTGTTTGAGGAGATTACTAGATAGATTCTCTGCTGTTGCTGGAGACGTACCCATTATTACTATACTCATTAGCAGAGAGAATAAACAAATCAAAAAGTTACTCATGGCTCAATGGATAATTGTCAATCACACCTGTTCCCATTATCCATGAACCACATTCATTTAATCTTTTTATGTGCCAGAATTTGTGGCCCTGCGGTGACAACAACAATTTTATCAGGGTGAAGTAATTCACGAGCGGTTTGATTGACTTGATTGAGATTGACTTGTTCTATTTTGCTGATAAATGAGCGCAATTCTATCTGATTCAACCCGTAAACTTCATTCATCACCATTCTCTGGCTTAACTGTTCGGGATTGGCCAAAGAAATATTATAATTGCTGATTAAATTGCGTTTAGCTGTTTCTACTTCCTGTGCTGTCACACCTTGTTGATGAACTTGCTTCAGGAGGTTGCGGGTACTGGAAATTGCTTTGCGTGCGTCTTCTGGACTGGTTTGCATTTCAATGAGAAATGTACCAACATTCTTACCTGTGATGAAATTGCTATAAATTCCGTAGGTTAGGCCTTGGCGATCGCGCACTTCTGCCCCTAGTCTACTCGATAATGTATCACCGCCGAGAATTTGATTCAAGATCATCGCCGCATAAAATCGTTTATCTTGACGGTTAATGCCGGTGTAACCCATGTAAGTTATCGCTTGGGGTTTACCAGGGACAACAGGATTAACATTAATTACATTTTTTGGCATCCCCACATTGGGATATTTTACCGTTGGTGGTTTGCCGTTTACTTGCCAATTTCCTAATTTTGCTTGAATGAGCGATCGCACTTTGGTAACATCAAAATCGCCGACGATTGCTAAAACTGTGGTATCAGGACGATAATGTTGGGCTTTAAAAGCCATTAGATCTTGACGTTGAATTTGTTCAATACTTTTCGCAGTTGGGAAGGTATGTAATGGGTGTTTTTTCGGATAAATAGACTGCACAAAGATACGATTTGCAACCTTATCAGGATCATCTAAATCTGAATCTAGGGAAGTTAAAGCTTGTTGACGTGAAAGTGCAAACTCTTTTTCTGGGAATGTACTATCTCTAATTACATCCGTCAATGTCCCCAGCAAAACTGGTAAATCCACCGCTAAACTACTACCTTTAATCCGTACACCTTCACGAGAGGCTTCAAAGTCCAAATTTGCGCCTTTTGCATCTAATCCTTGGGCAATAGTTCGCATATCTTTGGTTTTCGTGCCATTCATCAGATTTGCTGCCACTAAAGACGCTAATCCTCCTTGATTATCTGCCTCAAATTCTGTTCCCGCTTTGATATATCCGCTCAAAGTCACTGTTGGTGTAGTTTTGTCTGGTAACAGTAACACGCGTAACCCATTAGCAAGCTGTAACTGTTGGGGGATTTGTCTTTGTTGGGTTTTGGGTAATATATCTAGAGGTGGTAAATACTTCTTGACTTCCGCTGGAACTACAGCCACATCAACAGCAAAATTATCTTCTGTTTGCGTTGAGTAAGATGAACTTTGGTTAGTTTCTGCTTGCTGAGTAGGTTCAAAAAATCCGACTTTTCGGGCTGCTGGTTGTAGATATTTATTGATGACATTCATCACATCAGCAACTTGGACTTTCCGAATATTTACTAAGTGATCTTCTGTATATTGATAATTATCCGTCGTGATTTGATCATTACCCAATTGCATAGCTTGATTGGTAATATCACGGTTATTTAAAATAACTGAAGCTGTTAATTGAGTTTTTGCTCTTTCTATCTGTTCGTCTGTCACAGCGACTTTGGTAAGTTTTCCTAACGCCTTTATTACCGCTGCATCAATTTTATTTAAGTCCTGATTTCCTGAACCTGTCACTAATATTTCATACCAACCACCCCCACGTAAACTAGCAACATTTCCCGAAACATTATTAGCTAAACCCGATTCTACTAATTCCTGATACAAGTAAGCATTTTTACCCGCAGTCAAGATATAATCCATAACTTCCAAAGCGGGAATATCTGGTTGATTGATTTGGGGAAGTGGGTAAATTAGTTGGAGTAATGGATTTCCCCCCGGTTCTTGTAATTTAATTGCAGGTGTAGGAGTAGCGGCAGGTAATGGAGTTATGAGATGATGGGGTGAATATTGGCGTTTGGGGATTTTCCCGAACACAGTTTGCACAGTTTTCAAAGTTGGTGCGGTGTCAAAATCTCCCGCAATTACCAAAACAGCATTGTCAGGACTATAGAATTTTTGATAATATTCTCGCACTTGCTCAACTGTGAATTTCTCCACATCAGCCTTAGTTCCCCCAATAGGTAATCCATAGGGATGATCTGGAAAAACAGACAGCATCACAGCGCGATTTAAACGATATTCGGGGCTATTTTCATAACCTTGTAATTCAGAAATAACTACTCGCTTCTCACTAGCTAACTGTTGAGGATCAATCAGCGAGTTTTTCATTCTATCTGCTTCTAGCGTCAACAGAGCCGTGAGTTTATCCCGTTCCGCAGTATTGTAATATGCGGTTTGGTCATAACTGGTAAAAGCATTAGAATCACTGCCCAAAGCACTAAATAACCGCCCAAATTGGATAGGACGATTGCTAGTACCTTTAAACATGATATGTTCTAATTGATGGGCAATACCATTTACCCCAGATGCTTCCTGACCTGATCCAAATTTGTACCATAATTGCACTGTCACCACAGGAGCATTATGAACCTCCTTAGTGATCACAGTTAAACCATTATCAAGGACTGTTTTATGAACATTTGCTGTAATAGCGAGATTTGGTGTTTCTTTAGCGACTAATGTTTTCTGAGATTTTTCTGGGTTGGAGTTGTGGGAAGAGGTGGAAAAATCCGCCCTTTCTCCGCTAAAAGCAGCATCTTGATTTAACACAAAAACGGCTATGATCCAGATACTCAAGATGACTAAAGAAAAGCGATGTCGTTGGGCGATAGAGAAAAAAGACATATCTTTGGCGAATAGATATATGTAATTTAAGTTACATATATTGAGTGACTAAAAAATTGGGCAAATGTTTCTGTACCTCATGGAAACTAGAAATGTACCTGAAAAGGAAAAATATTGTATCACCCCAAGGGCATAAATACTAATTTACAGCCTATTTATGCAAAAACCGTAAAAATTCTAGAGGTAATCCGTCAAAATCAGCGATAAATGCGACTTCTAAGATTTTATCGCCAATTTGCTGCTGTGTAGGTTCTAAAAGAATTTTCAGAGGTGGTAAATTTTCTATTGTCGCTAACCGTGTTTTTAAGCTTTCCAACCAAGTTGGTAAATCTGGTGTGATCTGAGTCACATCAAAAGCAAGATGATAATAGCCGACATAATGTTCATCATTAAAAGCATCTGGGGCTGGTTTGGGTTGAGGAATTTGGATGAGTTCAATTCTCCCGCCCAAACCTTCCATCCAGCAAGCTAGAGTATAACCGGTGGTGAAGCGATCGCCCACCGTAAACCCTATCTGCTCATAAAAAGCGATCGCTAGATGGATATTTGCCGTTCTAATGGAAGCATGGTGCATAATTTTGTCAGTTGTCAGTTGTCGGTTGTCGGTTGCTAGTTCTTTATTACCACAAACCACAAACCACTGTACGGGCGAAGCATTTGGAGAAATATTTTTGGCAATGACCGATAATTTATCTTCCAAATGCTTCGCCCCTACTGACCACTGACCACTGTACGGGCGAAGCATTTGGAGAACTATTTTTGGTAATGACCGATAATTTATCTTCCAAATGCTTCGCCCCTACTGACCACTGACCACTGACTATTACTCAAACAACCGGAAATATGGGTAACGCACTGGTACACCAGGTTCTTTATCCAAATCAAAGTTAATCACTTCCCAGCAAGGTTCTGTGGCTGAATCAGGGCTAAACTCTACAGGTAAACCATATAACCGCGCCCCCGTAGCAACTTCCCCTTGTCCAGAACGCCAAGGTGTACTCCGTTCCAAATAGCCACTCATTAACTCCTGATAACGGTTAGCGACAATTATCTTCGTAGCCCGATAACCTTGAGTATAAAGCTTGTCTAAAGCTTCGTGAATTTCAAACCGAATCCCATCAGGATGAGTATGTTGACGATACCATTCACCATCCCATCTGCGCCAATGACGACCAGACTGTAAATGGACTAACTCCCCAGTTTTGGGTTCAGCTTCAAATGCGCCATGACGGGGACACAGATAAGTATCCGTCAATGTTAAAGCCGAAATAGTTTGGCGACAGTGAGGACACTGTATTTCAGGGCCAAATATCGGGTACTGAAAGCCTGGATTTATCATGAAGTGCGTATAAACATAGTATTGTTTTTTGCCAGCACCAGTAGGTTTAAGATTACACTCCTGCTCCACTACTTTAGATAACTTGCTCACTGCTACATAAAAATGAAGATAGTGCCTGAGAACAAGTTTCACAACCGTCTGACGATAGAAGTCTAACGCTGTGATATTCTGGTTTGGCAACCAGCCCTAAAGGTTGGAGTTTCTCCAGTGTTCCTGGGTACCATATCCATATTCTATCGTGTCTATCTCTTGTGACTGGAAATCTGCTGAATTTTCTCAAGCTGCTTTTGTGGCAGCCAACGCTGTAATCATTGGTTCTGTAAGCATAGCAGCCAGAGCCAGCGTTTGGTATGGATCTGTGGTTAGAGGTGATGTAGAAAGAATTGAAATTGGCGAATGTACAAATATTCAAGACGGCGCAATTCTCCATGGTGATCCAGGCGTACCCACAATCTTAGAAGATCATGTCACTGTCGGCCATCGCGCTGTGGTACATTCTGCCCACATTGAAAGTGGTAGTTTAATTGGTATTGGTGCTATTATCCTAAATGGTGTAAGGGTCGGTACAGGCAGTATTATCGGCGCAGGTGCAGTAGTCACTAAAAATGTCCCTCCCGGTTCTCTAGTCATGGGTGTTCCCGGTAAAGTAGTCCGTCAACTCTCAGACACAGAAATCACCGAACTCATAGAACACGCTGAAAAATACTATCAATTAGCCCTGCTTCATGCTGCTAATGGGTGATTGGTGATTGGTGATTGGTGATTGGTCATTGGTCATTGGTCATTGGTCATTGGTCATTGGAATAAACTTCTTACCTGCTCCCTGTAACCTGTCACCTGTCACCTTTTCCCTGACTTTTAATCAAACTTTACATAGAAGCTTGAAAAAATTCCCCACTTCAGATCACAATAAAAGTTGAGAACTGTTGATAAAACTTAAGATTTTTGAATTTAGAGAGGATTTCTCGATATGGACTTTGATAATCGTGTATTAATTGTTCTAGCACCTGTAGCGATCGCTGCTGGTTGGGCTGTTTTCAATATCGGTGCTGCTGCTCTTAGACAAGTCCAAAACTTTTTGAGCAGAGAAGCATAATTTTAGGTAATGGGTAATAGGTGATTGGTAATGGGTAATAGAGAACAGGGAAGTTATTTATCCAAATTACCAATCACTAATCACCATGAACGTAGATTCTTTACTCCGACCTTTTCAGCATTTTGGTGTGAATTTGGGGTTATCCCGGATTGTCGATTTATTGGCAAAGCTGGGAAATCCCCATCACCAAGTACCAATTATTCATGTCGCTGGGACTAACGGAAAAGGTTCTGTTTGTGCTTACCTGTCTGCGGTACTTACTGAGGCTGGTTATAAAACCGGACGCTACACCTCTCCCCATTTGGTTGATTGGACAGAAAGAATCTGTGTTAATGAACAACCAATTGATAGTAATGAACTGTGTGAATTAATACTGCAAGTTCAAGCAGCTATTAACCCAGAGGAAGAATCACCTACCCAATTTGAAGTAATTACCGCTGCGGCTTGGTTATATTTTGCCCAGAAACAAGTTGATATTGCCATCATTGAAGTAGGATTAGGAGGGCGTTTAGATGCCACCAATGTCTGTGATAATCCTTTGATAACAGTTATTACTTCTATTAGTCGAGAACATTGGCAACAACTTGGACCCACTTTAGCCCATATTGCCAAAGAAAAAGCGGGAATTATCAAACCAGGATGTCCTGTGGTTATGGGTTCATTGCCAGCCGATGCCGAGAAAGTCATGCAATCGCGTATTCTAGAATTACAATGCCCAATTTTTACCCCGCCACCATCTCGACAAATTAATCAAAATTGGGCAGAATATCAAAAAATAGAAAGTTCTGAATTTATAAAATATCCATTACCATTACAGGGACAAATTCAATTACATAATTCAGCTTTAGCATTAGCAGCTTTGGAAATATTGCAAAAACAAAATTGGCAAATTTCTGAACAAGCTATTATTCAAGGAATGGCTAAAACCAAGTGGCCAGGGAGAATGCAATGGATAACTTGGAAAAGTCATAAACTCCTCATTGACGGCGCACACAACCCAGCTTCAGCCACAGTTTTACGTAATTATGTAGATAGTCTCAACACCAAAAATATAACTTGGGTAATGGGAATGTTAACCACTAAAGATCATGGTGAGATTTTTCATGAACTTCTTAAACCAGGAGATAAATTATATTTAGTTCCCGTACCAGATAGTAATTCAGCAGATTTAGCAGAATTAGCTAAGTTAGCAACATCAATTTGTCCAAATTTAAATTTTTGTCACACCTATTCAGATGTGTTGTCAGCCTTAGATGCTGCTTTTATTGCTACAGATAATCAAGTTGTATTATGTGGTTCTTTGTATTTAATTGGTTATTTTTTGGCAAATGGAATTTAAAAAAAGAAAGTAAGCGATTTTTTTGTCAGAATCAGGATGTCCAGGATTTGAGGATGTACAGGATTGTAATTTATGAATTTTTTGATTGATATTTTCTATCATTCAATCTTTCCTGTCAGAATCAGGATGTACGGTTACTGAGCGAAGTCGAAGTACAGGATTTGAGGATGTACAGGATTGTAATTTATGAATTTTTTGATTGATATTTTCTATCATTAAAAAATCCCTATTTCCAATAGTCTCATCAACAATAATATCCTGTAAATCCTTTAACTTACCTTTGGGGTTAAAGTCCCCTGCTTCTACAAGCAGCGGGTTTTGCGTCGGGGTAAAATCCCCGTTGCAAAACGTAATTCTAAATTCTAAATTCTGCATTCTTTTAATCCTGGTTATCCTGATTCTGAGAATTACCGATTACCGATTATCCCACTGCTGGGCAGCATCTTCCACAGCTTTATCTACAGTTTTTTGTCCTAACATTGCCGCTTGTAAATTTTCGTAAATTGATTTTTGCAAAACTTTAAAATCTTTGAGTTTGGGGGTTAATACCTCAGCCTGTTTTAATTGTGTCGCACTAATTACCCGCCCCTTTTCCGTCGTCGTAGCATTAGCGGGAACTTCCTTAAAGTAAGTATCCGACAAAGCCTTAATTGTCGAAGGTAGGACGTTAGCAGCTTTAGCAAAGGCTAATTGGTTTTCGTCATTCGTAACAAATAAGGCAAATTTAACCGCTTCATCAGGATATTTACTATCACGAGGAATCACGATATTCATCACAGCAACATTTTTCTTACCTGTATCACCCGTAATTTGTGGGGCAATTGCGGAAGCTTGGGCAACCTTGGGGGCATTATTAGCAATGGTTTTCAGAAACTCAGGCCCAGAAGCTAAAAAAGCCGTTTCTCCAGATTGGTATAAATCTATGGCATGACGATGCCCTTGGGTTAAAGATTCTTTCGGTAACAAACCTTTTTTATACAAATCTACCCAGTATTGAAAAGCAGCTTTTCCTTTATCCGTATTAAAACCAGCTTTACCTTCAGCATTAACTAGGGTGACACCCATTTGTACCAAGGATTCCAACACCTCACCAGAGTCTTGGGGAACAAAGGTAGCGAAGAAAGCATACTTACCAGTTTTATCTTTAATTTGTTGCGCTGCTTGCCCTAATTCTGCATAAGTGGCAGAAGGTTTCGTAATACCCGCTTGTTTTAGTAAATCGGTGTTATAAATAGTTAGTCGCGTGGTGAGATACCAAGGAATGCCAAAACTCTTACCATTGAGGCTACTTGCTTGCCAAATATTTGGCAAATAGGTGGAACGGACTTGACTGGGAATTTTGGCATCCAAATCTAACCAAGCATTTTTACCCGCAAGTTGGGAAGCAAAGTCGGGATTAAGGTTAACAACATCTGGTGGGGTTTTTGCGGAGACTGCTGTTAAAATCTTATTCTCCATTGCCGACCAAGGCACATCTACCCATTTAACTTTTATACTTGGGTTTTGTGATTCAAAAGTCGTAATTAGACTTTGAAAGTAGTTGGTAAATTGCGGTTGGAGTTGCATTGTCCAAAACTCAATCGTGACAACTCCAGTTTTAGCAGGTTTGGGATTATTGCCAACATTACCTATGCCGCAGCTAACCAGCCAACTAGTAAATAAGCCTAGTAATGCCCAACAAACCAGTTGTTTAAATTTTTGCAATCGAATCATCGTAGTAGGTGATAGTATTTTTAGAATTAATCTGGGTAAGAAAAAGGATAGTGAATTGTGGAGACTATAGGATATATCAATTTTGGTAATGGGTAATAGGTAATGGATAATAGGTAATAGGTAATGGTTAAAAATTCTTGCCTGACAAC
>NZ_VIKZ01000023.1:51077-67444 GCF_009711985.1 Dolichospermum sp. UHCC 0260
TAATTTACCTTCCAAATGCTTCGCCCCTACTGACAACTAACCTTAATATTTTTCTTTGTAATCTAGCGGGTAAAACTATGGTTAAAGCCTTCACTAGTTTCTTTGGTAAATCCAGTAAAGGTATTGGTATTGAACTAGCGCCGGAACGGGTAAACGTAGTCCAACTACGTAAACACCGCCAAAACTTAAAAATCGAATCTTTGACAACAGTACCAGTACCAGAAGGTATATTTATTGATGGTCAAATTGCTGATTCTGTGGGAATGTCCGAAATTATTCAGCAAGCGATCGCTGAAAGCAAAACTAAAGCTACCCGTGTTGCTACTTGTATCCCAGGACGATACTCCATTGTTCGGTTGATTCCTGTCCCATCTGAATTAGATGACAAGGAGTTGCGGGACATGATACTCAACCATGAAGCAGCTTTATATTTACCCTATCCCAGAGAAGAAGCTGATGTTGATTATCAAAAACTTGGGTACTTTATGGACGAAGACGGCATTGAGAAGGTGCAGGTTTTGTTAGTTGCGACTCGTAAAGATATCACGCAAACCTATTTGAATACCTTTGAACAGGCAGGATTAACAGTTGATATCTTAGAAATTAACAGCTTTGCCCTGATTCGCACTGTTCGTGATCAACTGCGGCTATTTGGACCAGAAGAAGCAGCGGTCTTAGTTGATATTGAGTTTGATAGTACAGAAATAGCCATCATTATCAATGGTGTCCCAGAATTTTCTCGAACAGTACCGATTGGCACTTATCAACTCCAAACTGCATTGTCAAGGGCTATGAAGTTACCAGCATCACGGGATATGGATATGTTGGAGAGTATGACTATTCCCAATAGTGGGGTGACAGGTAGTAATCCAGGGATGGCTTCTATGTTGAGAGTTCTCGAAGAATTAGCTGATGAATTGCGTCGTTCCATTGATTTTTACCTCAATCAAAGTAAAAATCTGGAAGTCGCGCAGATTCTTTTAGCCGGTCCTGGAGGAGGATTACCACAAATTGATGAGTTTTTCACTCAAAGATTGAGTTTACCAACTACCCAAATAGATCCAATTACTTCTTTGTCTTTGGAGGTAGATGCTGAAAAATATCCTTTAATTAAACGTCCTGGGTTGGGTATTGTCCTGGGTTTAGGAATGCGAGGG
The DNA here is from genome assembly GCF_009711985.1 of Dolichospermum sp. UHCC 0260. Taxonomy (NCBI): domain Bacteria; kingdom Bacillati; phylum Cyanobacteriota; class Cyanophyceae; order Nostocales; family Aphanizomenonaceae; genus Dolichospermum; species Dolichospermum sp. UHCC 0260. The sequence goes on from NZ_VIKZ01000023.1 coordinate 52,235, forward strand.
TTGTAACAAAATGTATAGTCTAGATATTAACTTCCTTAAAGATCGGCCAGAATATCAAAGTAAAAGTGTTCAAAGACCATCTATTCAACTAGGGAATTTAATCCCAGTTTATATAGGAGTAGGAGTAGGTTTAGTATTCCCAGCTTTGGTATTTATTGGTTTATCAATCTTAGAAGGGAAAACCGCGGAAGTAACCCAAGAAATCGGAAAACTAGAGGAGGAAGGTAAGAGTTTAGAGAGCATAATAGTCAATCTTAATAAAATTAAGGCGGAAACAGCCGGCATTAATAGCCAAACGAAAGCTTTAGTAACGGTGTTTGATCAAATACGTCCTTGGTCAGCAATGTTACAGGATTTGCGCGATCGCATTCCTAGTAAAGTGCAAATCGAAACTATTAAGCAAATTGCCGCTCCTCTTCCTAGCAGAGAAGTTGTAGCTGCCACCCCCAGTAAAACCAATACTAATACCAATACCGCTGGATTCTTAGAAATTTCTGGTTTTGCTATTTCCTATGCCTTAGTCAACGATTTTGCCTTAAGTTTAGGACAATCTAAATTTTTAAATCCAGAAGAAACCAAAATTATCACAGCAGAATTAGTAGATGCACCACCCGTTACAGGTTTTCTTCCCCCAAAAGGTGGTAAATCTAATGAAAAAATTAAACCTATTCAAGTAGTTAAATACACCATTAAAACAGGCTTGAGTAGTGTGCCAGCATCTGATTTAATTCAAGAGTTAGAGAAAAAAGGCACAGTCGGACTAGTAGATAGACTTCGTAATATCAAAAAAGTAGGAGTCATTGCCCAATGACATTTAGTGATGATTTAAATTTTGCCAATCAAGATACAGATACTCAAGATTCTGGTCCTGTTGTTTTTGGTGTCACCTTAACACCAACTATTATTGGTGGTGTAGTCGCAGTTTTAGGTTTATTAGGTGCAGGTTATATGCTATTTAACATGGCAATGCCCGCTTGGGATAACTATCAAGAACTACAAACTAAACGTGAGCAACTACAAACAGAAGTTAATCAAAAGAAAATCCAAGCCCAACAAATCGGTAAAATAGAAGCAGATTTGGCTGAAGCTAAACAACAACAACAACAAGTTTTAGCTTTATTTGCAGATGAAAAAAGTTTAGATACCCTATTACTAGATACCAGTCGCTTGATAGATTCTAGCAATGGAAAAGCTTTTGGTAATGCCATTAGAGCCAAGATGAAAAGATTTGTTCCAGCTTCGGAAAAACCTGTTGTGGTAGATGATGGCAGTTTTGGGGTAGAAGTTAACAACAAACTTAAACGCAGTATTGTCAATGTAGAAATTGAGGGGAATTTTGAACAAACCCGATTAATTATGCGAAACATTGAACGATTACAACCTTTATTGTTAGTCAAAAACTATGACTCCAAATTGTCTCCACCAGAAATGTCAGACAATAAAGATAACCCTGTGCAAATTGGTATCGGTAAACTGACAACAACTTTTGCATTAGAGGCTTTAATGCCACTAACTTCTGAAGAAACGGCAGATTTAGCCGCTAAAACAGCAGCAGCTAAAGCACCGGAAAAATAATCAAATTTGAGGCAAGAGGTAAGGGGCAAGAGGCAAAATAAAATATTCTCCCTATTCCCTATTCCCTGTTATACGTTACGATTTAGACTTTTATTTTATGTGAGGAATGAACTGTGAAACAGCTTCATAATAGTGTTTTCGGATCAAGTGCGGCAGCTTTTGTACTCTTAGCAGCCCAACCAGTGTTAGCAAAGATCACACAAATTACTGATGTTAAACTCAGTCCCATTGCAGGGGGAATTAGTGTAATTTTAAAAACTGCGGCGGGAGATCGTCCCCAAGTATTTACCACTAAAAAGGACAAGTCCTTAGTTGCGGATGTAATTAATACCCAACTCCGTTTACCCAAGGGTAATAACTTCCTGCAAAAAAACCCCGCACCAGGAATTGCATCTATTGAAGTTAAACAATTAGACGCTAATAGCATTCGGGTAACAGTTACAGGTATTGATGATGCACCCAGCAATCAGCCCGTCATGGGAAAGGATAATAATATTACCCTGGGCTTTACCGCTACCACAAATTCAACAGCATCAACCGCCACTAAGCCTACAGAAAAGGTAGCAGTAACACCAGCTACTACCAAGCCTACGGAAAAGGTAGCAGTAACACCAGCTACCACATTTGAATATAAACCAGATAAACCAGGTAAACAGCCAGAGGTTCTAGTTCCTAACCCCCAAGTTACAATTGACGGGAAAATTACCCAAACCCCAAATCCTGGTCAAGCTTATAAGCAAAGTCCTGTTTTTTTACCTAAGGCTGTCGCCCCACCTGTAGGAGATATTACTCAATCTAATATTGATACATCTCCTGTGGTGATTGATTTAAGTACAAAAGAACGAGTTCGTCGGTTGGTGTTGCGTGATGCACCTGTAAGAGAGGTTTTATCTTTATTAGCTCGTGCTGCTGGGCTGAATTTGGCTTATATAGGTGGGGAAGCAGAAAAACCGCAAGATGCTGAAAATGTAACTAGAACATCTCAGAAGATTTCCTTAGATATAGAAAATGAACCCGTACAAGATGTTTTTAATTACGTCCTGCGTTTGAGTGGTTTGGAAGCTAACCGCAGTGGACGGACAATTTTTGTTGGGACTCAATTACCTAATTCTAGTCGTAATCTTGTGATGCGTAATCTCCGACTAAATCAGGTAACGGTGGATGTGGCGTTAAATTTCTTAGTAGCTTTGGGTGCGGAAAGTGCTGTCAGTCGAGAACGACTAGTTACTAGTGTTAATGCTGTACCTGTGGGTGGTGCTGCTAACACCGCAGTTACTCAAGCTCAAACGACGACAGAAACAAAAATTGAGACTCAACGGATTACATATACAGATTCAACACCTATACTCAGAGGGTTACAAGCTTCAGGAGACGAGCGGACAAATTCTGTTACATTAATTGGTAGTCCTAAGATGGTTGAGATGGCAGTATCTCAATTAACACAGCTTGATATCCGTCGTCGTCAAGTGGTGGTGAATGTCAAAATTATTGATGTCAACCTGACAGGTACTCAAGATTACAATACCAGTTTTTCTTTTGGGGTTGGTAACAACTTCTTTGTTAATGATGGTGGTGCAGCATCTTTAAATTTTGGTGGTTCTCGACCAGCTAATTCTAATGAAGTAAACAATACTGTGACTGAAACACCAGTTACAAATAATCCACTTCAGGCTGGAGATGTTGTGAACTCTGCTGCTGGTATTAATCGAGATCCCACAGTTGCAGGAAACAAAACGGGAGGTATACCAACTTTATACCAATTCCCTAGACGGCTTCTTACGAGTTTACAAGCTCAAGTTATCAGTGGTAACGCTAAGATTCTAACAGATCCTACCTTAATTGTTCAAGAAGGACAAAATGCAGTAGTTAACTTAACTACAGAGGTATATGCTGGATTAAAAATTTCATCACAAAGTACAGGAACTACATCATCAACCACATCATCCTCTGTCAGCGAACCTATCATCAAGAAAGCAGGTCTATCCCTGAATGTGAAGGTAGAAAGAATTGATGATAACGGTTTTGTATCTTTGTCCGTTGCCCCTACTGTATCTGCTCCGGGTGGTACAGCACCAGCCGGTGGTGATAATGGCACAATAACTCTTTTATCCGAAAGAAGCCTGGCATCCGGTGTATTGCGTTTGCGGGATAGTCAAACGCTTATTCTTTCCGGTATTATTCAAGACACAGATCGAACAAGTGTTTCTAAATTACCTATTTTGGGTGATATTCCCCTGCTGGGTGCGCTGTTTAGGAAAACAAACAAACAGAACGAACGTAGAGAGGTAATTATTTTACTGACACCGCAAATAATGGATGATTCCCAGAGTTCTGGCTATGGTTATAATTATACACCCAGTCCCACAGCGCGGGAAATGTTGGAACGTCGGGGGGTGAAGCTGCAACCGCGTTAGTTAGTTTTTGGTGATTGTTTGTCAAATACCCGATTTATAGGAGAAGTAAATAATGTAGAGACGTTACATGGAACGTCTCTACAACTAGAAAATATACTTTTGAGTTTAAGTCTAAAAAAGGAACTTTCAATTACTAATTAACTCCACACCATCTCGTCCATCACTATCCTGTAAATAAACTTTAACAATTTCCTCCTTCGCTGTGGGTAACTTTTTACCGACAAAATCTGGATGGATTGGTAACTCTCTATGACCTCTATCTACTAATATAGCTAAACGAATTACCTCTGGTCTACCATATTCATTCACGGCATTTAAAGCAGCCCGAATAGTTCTCCCTTTAAAAATGACATCATCTACAAGTACCACCGTTTTTCCGGTCAAATCAAAGGGAATATCCGTTTTTTCTGGAGTTCTTAACCCGATTTTATCAAGATCATCACGATAAAATGTAATATCCAAAGAGCCTACAGAAACATTAACATCTTCCAGAATTTCTATTTGACGGGCTAATGAATAAGCTAATGGGACTCCTCTAGTATGAATACCCAGAAGTAACAATTGAGATAAATCTCGCGTTCTTTCCACAATCTGAGAAGCCATACGAGTTAATGTCCGACGCAGTTCTTCTGATGAGAGAATTTCAACTACTTTGGTAGACATAAGATAGGTAATTGGTGATTGGTAATTGGTAATTGGTAATTGGTAATTTCTGGTTTTCTCGTTTTCTCGTTCCCATACTCTGTATGGGAATGAATGCTAGAAGGCTCTGCCTTTAATCACACTGGAGGCAGAGCCTCTTTGATAGCATTCCCAGTCAGAGACTGGGAACGAGATAACTAACGAATTAAAAATATTGCTATTCCTAACCACAATAAGAACGCATATCGGGTTAATTGTAAAGCTTGATCAATGGAATCTGGGGTAATGGGATAAATAGCATCTCCTAAAAGTGGTTTCTCTTTAGCTACTCCACGATACCAATTTATTCCTCCCATTTGCACACCTAAAACCGCAGCATAAGCGCATTCACTCCAACCAGAATTGGGACTGGGATCTTTAATTGCGTCGCGGCGACAAATTCGCCAAACATTTAAGGGTTTTAAGGATAGTAATGATAAAGTGATCACTGTTAACCGACAGGGCAACCAAGTAAAACCATCTTCCCACCGCGCACTAAACCAACCAAGATAAATATAAGGTAGTTCTTTATAACCGACCATGGAATCTAAAGTGCTACTAGCTTTATATGCTAAAGCCAAAGGGACAGCACCAATAACAGGGATAAATGCACCAACAATAGTATAAAAAAGAGGAGCCATTACGCCATCAGTGGCATTTTCTGTAACGGTTTCTAACACTGCTCTGAGAATTTCCGCTGGGGAAAGATTGGCTGTGTCTCTCCCGACGTAATTACTTAAAACCTGTCGCGCTGATTCTAATTCTCCATTTTTTAAAGGTTGGAGAACTTCCATAGCTGCATTTCGTAAACTTTTGAAAGCAAAACAACTAGCTAGAAGAATACTTTCTACAGCAATTCCTAACAATGGATGTACCCACTTGGCACTTTGAACTATTATCCAACCTACCAAGCCACTACCAGTAATTACAATCACACCTAAGAAAATTCCCGCAAGCCTCTGAGAAAGAGGATTTTGGCAATATTGCAGAGCTAATTTACTCAAGTGGGAAATTACCCATCCCATGACTCGCACTGGATGAGGCCAACCCCAAGGATCTCCGATTAAGTAATCTAACAATGCAGCCAAAACCAAAACAGTAGATGTCATTTTTTATTGATTGTTGATTATTTATTCTTTTTTCTTGCTTTTTCCTTTCTTCTGACTCGGTGACTAAACCACAAAATTGGCTTCTTCTCCTTGAGATGCTTGCCAACTGCGAGCATCATAATAAAGGTCTGCCAGGGTAATATTGTACAAGGCTTCTTTGAGCTTTTGGTTGAGTCTGTTCCAGAGACTGGATGTCACCCAATCTGCTGTTTGAGCGGGTGTGGGATTATTCAGAGGTAAGTTAGTGATATTTTCACCAACAGCCTCTAAAATTTGGCCAATAGATATTTGTGCCGGTTTTTTTGCTAATTTATATCCACCGACGCTACCACGAATTGAAGTTACTAAGCCGGCACGACGCATTTCTATGAGCAGCTTTTCTAGATAGGGAGCAGGAATATCTTGACGTTTGGCGATCGCTCTGACCGATTCAGGTCCATACTTGGGCTGTAAACTCAAATCTAGCAATGCTTTCACGCTGTAATGTCCTCTCGTAGTTAGTTTCATATAGCAGTTATGATTAATTTAATTTCCCCAATCCTTCTGCCTCTTCCCTCTTAATCTGCCTATCTTTAATAATTTAAAGAATCAAAACCGGATTCCTCTCTATAGTAGCTATCAGCATCATTGTAATTATATTTCATATAATTTTTTAAGAATATTGATAATAATGCAACAATTTTGTCTATGAGTGTAATATACTTGGCTAGGCTGATCCCAAAACTCAAGAATTCTGTTCTTATTAGTTCAATGTCAGCTAAAATAAAATCCACTTGACAACAAACAACATTCATTTTCGACCTAAGTTGATGCCTAAACAAAAAAAAATTGAACTCCTAGTCGGTGACGAACTGCTCAAAAAAGTTAAAGAGCTAGAAGCCATTAGCAAAGACGAAAAAGCTAAACAGTGTGGCTACTATACTGTTACCAAAAATGGTATAGAGCGCGTCAATATGATGAAATTCTTGAATGCCCTAATTGATGCTGAGGGTATTCAGTTGGATAGTTCACCCAGTGCGAATGGACGTGGTGGACGCAGTGCCAGCTATAGAATTGGTGTGCAGTCAAACGGCAACTTATTAATCGGTGCAGCTTACACAAAACAGATGAATCTTCAACCTGGTGATGAGTTTGTCATCACTTTAGGGAAAAAGCACATTCGACTCCGACAAGTAGATTCGGAATCTATAGAAGATGTGGAAGTAGAAGCTACAGCTTAATGAATATTCATTAGTCAGTTATGGGTTGTCAGTTGTCAGTGGTTTTGTTTTACCCCTGACTGCTGCATAACTAATAACTGACCAATTACCAAAATTTAGAGAACAGGGAATAGGGAACAGGGAACAGGCAATAAGAAGATATTTGCCACTGACAACCAACAACTAACAACTAACAACTAACAACTAACAACTGACCAATCACCAATCACCAATCACCAATCACCAATCACCAATCACCAATTCCCAATTTCCTCTATATATTCAGTGGTTGTAATCACTGGTAGATATTGATGTAGTACCTTAGTGATTGCCGTTAAATTACAAGTTAATTCAATTTGTTCTCTTTCTAATAAACCCAGAATAAAATCAGGATTGTCTTTAGCTACTACTGGTAATTGATGTAACCCACGTAATGCCATGCGGTCTAAGGCTTCAGATAAAGGTTCATCTTCCCAAGCATAGAGAATATCCGTAGTACAAATATCTATAAGTTTTTGACTAGATAAATATTCCTGAATTTCAGTAGATGAATTAGGAAGATTTTGCCATAGAGCCAGAGTCCGTTTAATATCTTCTAAGGACAGAATTCCCACCAACTTGCCAGCATCATCATCAATTATCAACGCACTGCGAATTCGTTCCCGTGTCATTGCTACCGCAGCTTCTAATACTCCCAGGGTGGCTGATAATTTTTTGGGGTAAGCGTGCATAGCATCTGCGACTAACATTTGCTGCCAAAGTTCTACTTTTTCATCTTTCAATTCTGGCAAACCAATCTGTTGCAGATTAGCATTAGCATCTAAAGTTGGTTTAATTCGTTCTACTAACCAAACACTTAAACCCACCGCTGCCATTAAAGGTAAAACAATCCGATAATCGCGGGTTAATTCAAATAACATTAAAATTGCTGTCAATGGCGCTCTGACACTACCTGCCAAAACCGCTGCCATACCTACCATTGCATAAGCTGGAGGAGCAGCCATATAGTCTCCAATTCCTGGTGCTACCAAAGCCAAAAATTTAGCATAAGCAGACCCAAAGGACGCACCTAAAAACATCGCTGGTGCAAATAATCCACCGACAAAACCACTCCCTGAACTTACCGCTGTCATCAGCAATTTTAACACCAGTAATATCAGTAATAGGTTCAGCGAAAAATCCTCATCCTGGAGCATAGCTTCTACGGTTTCATAGCCAATCCCTAAAATTTGCGGGTAGCGCCAACCGACTATACCAATGATTACACCACCGAGAATAGGCTGAATTGATTGAGGAATTTTACCTAGTAATTTCAACTTTGGTAAATTACCAGCAAAGGCGGATTTGGCTAACCGAATTGATTCAGTATAGGTGAGAGAAATTAAACTTGCACCTAAACCTAAACCCAGATAAAGAGGTAATTCTAGGTAACTGCGAACTTGATAAGCAGGTAAAGCAAAAGCCGGTTGTGAACCTAAACCAATTTGAGCAATTAAGGCGGCGACAACGGCGGCAAGTAACACCACACTTACCGCAGAAGTAGCAAAATATGTAGTTCCCATGACTACTTCTAAGGCAAAAAATACGCCAGCAATGGGGGCATTAAAACCAGCAGCTAAACCAGCCGCCGCCCCAGCACCTAAGAGCAACCGCTGACGTTCTTGAGAAACTTGTAATATATCAGACAATAAAACTCCGAAATTAGTCCCAATTTCTACACTTGGACCTTCGGGACCCAAGGATGCACCACTGCCGATAGAAACAGCCGCAGCGATCATTTTTGTGACCGGTCGGAGGGGTTTCTTGGCTTCTTTGCCTTGAGCAACAGCTATGAGAGAAGAAAGTCCTGGACCAAAATCCTGAGTGCGCCAACGCATGAGGCCAACAATGATACCACCCAAAGTGGGAACAGCAGCTAAAGTCCAAGCACCCCAGATCCCAATTTGTCCCATGAGATTTTCCAGCATGAAGTTGTTAATTAGCTGGATTAAATAGTGAAAGGTGACTATCCCCATAGCTGTACTACCGCCAATTAGCACGGCCAAAAAAAGCACTACTGTTTCTGAGGAGGGCTGAAAACGATTAATTAACTGAGTGAAGCGCATGGAAGGTGGGGAAAAAGTATCGGATTCCCTGACCTTCGTCTGCGAAGTCGGAGGCAAGAGAGTCATTGATAACCGGGGTAAATGTCAGAAAAAACGATTTTTTATCTGTTATTTCTTATTGTGGTTTATTATGGGAAAAACTGCCTGCTCAATAATTAATTAGCAAAAATCACAAAATATTTAGAAAAAAATAATTCCGTCCTGCGGTACTAGCAACTTGAGTTAGTATATAAGGGAGTATGTCCTTAGGTCAATTTCATTCTTAAAGTCTACATAGTAGGGAGCAGGGAATAGGCAACAGAGTTGAAAGTCTTTTGGTGTTTCAGTTTTAGGTAAATTTTGGATCTCATGCAATTGCATATCGCTATCATAGTATTTTGCCAATAACTATCAGTGACTATGGCATAACCGCTGGATTTTCAGTAAAATTCAATACAGATATTGTTATAAATAGAATCAAGGGAATAGGCGGACGAGGTAGATGAGTACAAATACTTTTCATGATCATTATGTTACTTGCCCAATTTGCCAAAGAAATAACAGAACCACGCCAATAAAATCCTATATTGGTTTGTTTTCCTGTCCTTATTGCCAAGAAAAGTTAGTTGTTTGTCAAAGCGGACATTATGTCCGTGACCCATTTATTTGGAAACAAATGATGATCTCTTCAGCTTTACGTCGTCAAAGCCGACCTTTGGCGCGGATAATCAGAGATTTTATCTTCATTAAGCGTCCTTTTTTGTCTTTGGTTGTGGGAAGTGCGATTTTTTTCGGGATTGTGACTATGACTCAAGATAATATGAGTCATGATGGCCAAGAAATTCCCCAAATTGAAAGAATGAACAAGGGTGAAAAATAGATTTCTTGTGGAACCTTAAAAAATACTTTCGCCAAATTGAAAAAAGCCTGAATTCCCAGGTTGGGTTGTATTACAGGAAAGACAACATCAGCGTTGGATTTTGCTTCGCTCAACCCAACCTCCGAAACAATAAAAATGGCGAAGGTATTGTTAAAATGAGTTATTTTCTTTGGTAATTAATTGCCAATCTTCTACTTGATCTATGACTTTGATAGAGTTGAATTGGAGGTTTTCTAAGGTAGATATATTGAGGAGAAAATAAGGTTGGCTATCATACTGCCAGTAATATTGTAACTCACCAATAGAAGCAGGAATAATAGTGCGATCGCTATAAAAATCCAAAGAAGCACGATGGTAGGGAAAAGATGTATAGATTTCCTTAATTGCTGGATTTATTTTAGTGATCATTGCTGCTACTGGTTTCACAGGATAAGCTGTATTTAATTCCCAAACCCAGTAATGAGATTTCATTAATAACAATAGAGAAATATAACTTCCCCAAATTAAAATTTTCAGAAATTGTCTATCACCTCGCTCGGCTAAAATTGCCGCTAAAGTCATGGTTAAAGCCACTGCTGCAAAAATTATCTGTAATTCTACTTTGTCTAAAGTTCTCCAACTAAAATAAATACTGCCCGCAGAAGCCACCACAGCCAATATTGCTAAACTCGTTACCCAAGCGCGGGGATAGCCAGAAACTACAGGCACATTTTCTATTTCTGCTAATTGAAACCCCAAAGCTAAAGCTAAACTTGGATAAATAGGAAATATATACCAGGGAAGTTTAAAGCTAATGAGGGAAATAATTAATAGATAAACACCACACCAAACAATAATCAATTTTGCCCAACTTAAATTATTATTCTCCCAGGTAATGCGGATAGTTTGGGGGAGAAATATCAACCAAGGCCATGTCCACTTGGCGATTTCTAAAAGATAATACCAAGGTGCTTGGAAACTGCCATTAGTAATAGTTTGGATATGGGTTAAAGATGTATTCACATCAATATTGAAGGGATAGCCATAGTGCCATACTTGAAATCCGTACCAACAGCATACAGGTAGACAACCGATGAAAATACCTGTCCAGAAATAATAACTTGCGAGTAGTCTAGGTGTATCCCAGTAAAGAAAGACTAAAACAACTGCACCTAAATAAACACCCATCACGCCTTGGGTTAGACAAATTAACCCGAAACTAATGCCTACACCTAAGCAGTAACGCAAATCCCGGCGCGATCGCAAGACAAACCACATCATCAAAATCAAAAAACTGGCAACTGCCCCATCTAACACTGCTAACCTGCCATAACGCACCACTGGCAGCATTGTTAGATAAATTAAGGAACTATAAATAGCTGCCCAACGGTGCCGAAATATCTCTCTCCCCATGCAATACAACAAAGGTACAGAAGTTGCCATCAAAATTGCACTAGGTAGGCGAGTTGTCCATTCATTAACACCACCCAGAGCATAAGCCCCAGCAATTAACCAGTGCATCAGCGGTGGTGTGTGGTGATATGGTTCACCGCCCAAAGTGGGGTAAAGCCAGCGCATTGAATCTGCTGGAGCTTGCCAAATTTCCCGCGCTACCCTGGCTACAGTTGCCTCATCCCCATCTTGTAAGGGCAAACCGCCAAGATTGATGCTAAACAAGATCACCGCTGCCAATAACAAGAGGATTAGCCATAGCCAATCAATCTTTCTTTCAACCACACGGTGCTGTTTTTCTAGATGAGTCCAAATAAAGCTTCCTTCTTGCATATTCTATGCGAATCTTATAATTGTTAGGTTTAATCACATGGAGATCAAAGCGAATCTCCTATGTTGCCATCCGGGAACAATCTATTTTTAAAGGCAATGGCTAGATCCCAAATTAGCTCAGTTTCTCAGGAACAGAGATAATTTTTTGGCGAAGATTTTCTGATTAATTTTTTTCAGGAAGTTTACAGGCATCCTGCCGATTAAATGATATAAATACTACCATTAGCATTTGCTCAATTACCCTGAAGGAGAATGTCAATGAACCTACCTTTTATTTTAGATGTGGCACTGGGTTTAATTTTTATTTACTTAATTTTAAGTTTACTGGCTTCAGAAATTCAAGAACTATTGACAACTGTACTGCAATGGCGGGCTGAACACTTGAGAAGATCAATTGAAATTCTTTTAGCTGGTGATGCTCAAAACTCAGAAAAACCGGAAGTAATTCAACTAGTTAATAAAATTTATGGCAATCCTTTAATTCAAAGTATTAATCAAGAGGCTAAAGGTTTATTAGCAACTTTACCTCGGAAAGCTACCTGGGCAATTGGCTCATTCTTTAGTCTATTCAGAAAGTCTAGTTCTAGATTTAGAAAAGAAACTGTTTTTGGTGATCAAAAACGCAGTGCGCCTTCCTATATTGGTGGTGAAAATTTCGCTAATACTTTTATGGATACATTGCAACTACCAATTTTGGTCAGAAAATTGACTGAAGTCAGACTAGATCAATTCAAAAATGAACGTTTAGATGATATCAGACAAATTTTAATTCAGTTGCAGGTTTACATTAATAATCAAGAGTTATCTAGTGAATTTGCTACTGATATTGCCACAGATTATAAACAGTTAGAATTAGAGTATAACCGCATTACTAATGAGTTTAATAAAGATAAATATGATATCTACATGGCGATAAATAGGATGAGAGATAGCCTAGATAGATATATAGATAGTTTCCAAGCAAACATAGGCAATCATGAAGATATTTTAGATAAACCCTTGCGGGAACTAAAATTTGTCAGACAAGATATTTTTGAAAATGCAGAAAAAGCCATAGTGCTAGGAGGATTAAAACCTAATATCAATGAAATTGTCAAATCTATTAAAAAAGGTAGTGATATTCATGGTGAAGTTATAGCAGCTATCCAAGATAAAGATAGTGAAACCTATAAAAAAGTTCAAGAACTAATTGATATTCTGCCAGATTCTGTTGTTGATAGTATTGAAACTATGGCAAAACGCGCCCAAATGAGAGCTAAAAGCACGGAAGAAGGGATTATTCTTTTACGGAAAGAAATTGAAAATAGTTTTGATAGTTCTATGGAAAGAGCCGGTGGTGTTTACAAACGTAATGCTAAGGGAGTAGCAATTATCATTGGCATAACTTTAGCTATTACAGCCAATGCCGATACTTTTCATATCATTAATCGCTTATCTAAGGATTCTTTATTACGAGAAATAATTATTAATAAGGCTGTACAAGTAGTACCACAAGGATCTAATCCTTCAGATATGAGTAAAGTAGATCCTAACGAGATTTTAAAGGAAGTTGAATTACCAATTGGTTGGACTAACGCTAACGTACGACAGCAAATCAACGTAACAAAATATAGAATTCATGGGTTGCCTGTTTTCAGTGTTTTGAGTATGATTGCTGGTTGGCTTGTGAGTGGTATTGCTATTGCTATGGGTGCGCCTTTTTGGTTTGATTTACTGGGTAAAGTCATGAATGTGCGGAATGCAGGTAAAAAAGGCAAACAAGCTCCAAAAAATCAAGATGAATAATTCAGATCCCCGACTTCTTAGAGAAGTCGGGGATCTGGTGTTATCGTTTCGTTTTCCCAAATCTTCATAAATTTTATCTACTTCCCAACCCCAGTCATTTTGGTTGGGAACAGTATCCAGTAATAAATTAGTATAAATATAAACAATTATTTTCATAAAGAGAAATGGGGAAGAATTGGATCTTTTCCTCAATTATTAATTGCAAAAGCTTGATTAATCTCCTAATTATGAAATACTGATGACATTTTTTCAGGTGTTTTATAGACTGTGAGTCTGCAAACTGATATTGAAAAATATAAGAACAAAAGATAGCTCTGTAATTTATGATAATATGAATTCCCTTCCGGTTGACACAGTTGAAGCACTGGATATTCAAACTCCCAATCTTGACTCTTTACTAACTAAACAGTTTCCTCAGCAATTTACTAAAAAAGATATTCGTACCAGTTTACAAGCTTCTACCATAGATGCTGTTTTTGCATCTATTTTTGGTCTGAGTACCGGGGGAATTTTAGTCAGTAATTTGTTAGTCGAGTTGGATGCTACTCCGGTGATCTTTGGAATGTTATCCTCAATTCCCATGCTGGTAAATTTTATTCAACCTGTGGGGGCTTACATTTCTGAACAAACTACCAGTAGATTTCAATATTCTCTATTAACTTTTGGAACTTCTCGGTTATTGTGGTTAATTCTAGTTATTGGCATTTTTGCTAACAATTCCAGTTTACTAGATTCTCAACAATTGGTAGTATTAACACTGTCAATTGTTCTTTTTAGTCATCTTCTCGGAGGATTAGGAAGTGCATCTTGGCTAAGTTGGTTAGCAATTATTGTTCCCCGCAGGTTACGAGGGAGATATTTTGGTATTCGGAATAGTGCTTGTAATCTGACGAATTTAATATGTGTACCTTTAGCGGGATTAGTAATATCAAATTGGCATGGTGGAACTATCGAAGGTTATGGATTAGTTCTATCTTTAGGAACTATTTGTGGGATTATTAGTTTGTGTTGTCAATATTTTCAAGCAGACGTAAATCCGCAATTACAAAATCAGCATAGTTTGAATTTTTGTGAAAATCCTCCTCAAGATATTTGCAAAGAAGAAATTAATTGGACTACTATTATTGGGCAGAACTCTAAATTTTTACTATTTCTGCTTTATTTCAGTATCTGGATGTTGGCTGTGCATTTGAGCGCACCTTTTTTCAACTTCTATTTATTAGATACTTTAGATTTAGATGTGACTTTAGTAACTATTTATAGCAGTCTTCAGACCGGGGCAAATCTGTTAGTGTTGATTATATGGGGGAAATTAGCCGATAGAATCGGTAATCGTCCTATTCTTATCTGTGTGGGTATTTTAGTCGCAATTACGCCATTATTATGGTTAGGAATTGGTCATCATCAACTTGATTTTTGGTTATGGTTGCCGCTTTTACATATTTTTACTGGCATCACTTGGGCAGGAGTTGATTTATGTAGCACTAATATGTATTTAGGAATTGCCCCCGTGAGAAATAAATCTATCTATTTTGCCATTGTTGCGGCTGTCGGGGGCGTGAGTGGAGCTTTAGGGACAACTATCGGCGGTTTTATTGCCCAAAATCAGGAATTTGGCGGTTTATTAGGCTTATTTGCGCTATCTAGCCTATGCAGACTACTAGGGCTAATTCCGCTAATTTTTGTCCAAGAACCGGGTAAGTAGAAGGAGTCAGTTGT
>NZ_VIKZ01000024.1:0-27893 GCF_009711985.1 Dolichospermum sp. UHCC 0260
TGATTCTTTCCCCATACAGTTCTAAAACTGGGAAAAATCCATCAATAATTGCGTCTAATAAAGAATAAGCCAAGTAATCACTACCTTGTCTGCGGATAATACCTTTATTCTTATTAATTCTCATTCTCACCCCATCAAAACAATCATGTTCTGGTTCTTCTTGCACTGTCAAAACATAATATTTGCCTAAGACTAAACTTACTTGTTCACTATAAAAACCGCCATTATTATGATTAGGTACAACCATGTGGGCAATAATCACCAATTGTTCTTCATAATCCTCGATTTTTGGTCGTTCTACCATGTTGACAATATCTTCTAAAATTAGAGTATGTAAATCAAAAGTTTGACCTAAACGATGTAAAATATCTTTACTACCTAAACCTTGAACATCTACCCAAGAAACGGATTCTGTATCCAAATAATTAAGACATTCTTCTGGATAACTTATTTGTTTCTGAATCAGTTGAGTTTGGTTATAGTCAATCAGAAAAATAATTGGTTGTTCAGCATTTTCATCAACAATGATTGTTCCTGGTGGAGTTCCTGCTTGGTGAAAAAATTCTTTATCGCGTGACTTGTGGATAACTTTGGAAACTCGGCGAATTTTCTTAACCATAAATTTTAAGTCTCTAGATATTACTGATTTAAATCTTAACGCATATCATATAATACTTCTAATTTATCCAGATATAAAAAGCAGAAAAATATGCTTATGCAACCAAATCAGCAAACATTTTGGTTAATTGAACCTGAAGCAAAACCATTGCAGCAGATTATAGGTGGTGGTTTTATTTTACCAGATGGACAAGTAGCGATTGCTAGAATTTTACCACATTCCAGTTATGTCACCAATGCATCTCTACCATCTTTTCAACAACTGCAAAATCAAAGAGGGAGAAAATTAGTATTTGGGGAAAACTCACGAAATAATTATCATCTCCAAAGTTTTAAACTAGTAAGGGATCAAGATGTGACAGGTATCAGCGGTATTGGGATAGTTGCCATAGGATGTTATTTTCAACTTTTCCATCAAGATATTAGTCAACATTCTGCTAATATTGCAGTTATGCAATGGTTGAAAGCACCTAAATCCACAGCTTGGTATACTCAAGGATGGGAACAAATTGCCTTAATTCATGGACATAAAGGTAAAACCAAAATTATTGTAGATTAAATATACCCTATTCCAGAGATCTTCCATTTATGAATACTAGTGAAAATCTGATCTTAGTTGTTGGTTCTACCGGTGGAGTCGGACAACTTGTAGTTAGTAAACTATTAGAAAAAGGCTTACCAGTTCGCATTCTCACCAGGAATGCCGAAAAAGCCGCAAAAATGTTTAATAACAAAGTAGAAATTGCAATTGGTGATATCTGTGAACCCAGCACATTGACAGCAGCAATGGCAAATATTACCGCCATTATTTGTTGTACAGGAACTACCGCTTTTCCTTCTGCAAGATGGGAATTTAATCAAACCCCCAATATAATCGAATTGGTAATAACTGCATTTAATCCCCAATTTCTAGAAGACAAAGCGAAAAATACCCCGACTAAAGTTGATACTCAAGGTGTAATTAATCTGATCTCCGCAGCACCAAAAAACTTAAACCGCTTCGTGTTTGTTTCTTCCTGCGGAATTCTCCGTAAACATCAATTTCCTTTTAATATTTTGAATCTTTTTGGTGTACTTGATGCTAAAGAAAAAGGAGAACAAGCCATTATTAATTCGGGAATCCCTTATACTATCATTCGTCCCGGACGTTTAACCGATGGCCCTTATACATCCTATGATCTCAATACCCTACTCAAAGCCACAAGTGAAGGTAAATTAAACATCATTTTTGGAAAAGGAGATACAATTTCCGGTGATACTAGCCGAATTGATGTAGCTGCAACTTGTGTAGAAAGTTTATTTTATCAAAATTCTATTAACAAAGTTTTTGAAATAGTCAATCAAGGAGATAGACCAACTATAATTGATTGGCAAAATCTTTTTTCACAATTATAAAAAAGAGAGCAAAAAAACATGAATTATGAAACTCTTGTAGTGCGGGCATCTTGCCCGCTGTATTAGCACTGGCAGAATCAAAGATAATTGCTAATCGGTTAGAGTCACGGGGACTAATTCGATATGCTTGATAATCTTTGGGAGATTTAATAATGGGAATTACACAACTAGTATCGTACATATTTTTAATGGGTAATTGGTGATGAAGAAATGAGTAGAAAATACCCAAAAACAGGACTTACTAACTAAAGTAAGCCCTGATAGATTTTAATCTCAAGTTATACCCATTTGAAAAATAGATGATTGCAAAACCAATTCACTATCCCAATGGGATAAAATAGAATGACTAAAGTTTTTTCTCTGTCTTCACTTCAGCTTCTACCTTGACACTTTTCACACCAGCTACTTCCTTGATTAAAGTTTCAGCTTGTGTAATTTCTTGCTGAGAAGTTGCTGTTCCTTTAAGGATAATTGCCCCATTTTTGTTGACTACTTCCAACTTATTCCCAGGTAAACTGGCTTTTAGTTTTTTGCTAATTTCAGTTTTTAAGTCGGTTGTGGATTTAGAAGTTGTAGTGGGAGTTGTAGTGGGAGTTGTAGTGGGAGTTGTAGTGGGAGTTGCGGTCGAATTATCTATAATTCGCGTCGTATCAGAAGCGGGTTTGGCTGGTACAGTGGGAGTTTCATTGGTAGTACCAGTAGTTTCTGAACCTGTTTTTGGTGCTTCTTGACAACCAACCATACCAGCTAATAAAACGCTACTAACGAGAAAAGGAATGAGCTTTTTCATGTTGATTTCCAAAATTGAATACTTGAAGTGATGGATTTTACTGTGAGTGATGCCCAGGAGCAAATCTTAAAAAAGAATTAAATTGCTACACCCAAAAGTCATAAACCAAATACCTGAATAACTGACAATATGACAACTTTCCAATAACTAAATTAAAACGCTTTTATTGAAAAGAGCCAATTTAATTGTACTCATGGCTATAGAATATTGACGGTTTGATGCTCACCGATAGCCACTATCTCTATATTCTCTATCATAGAGACTCAGCCGCATCTTTTTTGGGATTGATAATTGGGGATTGATAATTGGGGACTGGGGACTAGGTAATTTTCTACTGACAACCGACAACCGACAACTGACAACCGACAAAGAGAGGATATTGCACCTTAATTGTTCGGTTATACCACTTTCTATCTTCACACTAATGACGATAATCTCGTAGATATAGTTTGCAAATGTCTAAATATAACCACCATTAGCTGCTGAAGCAATCAAGAGGTGAAAACCTGTGTACGAATGGATTTTGCCAAGTCTCAAGGAAGTTTTATCTGAAAATCAATCTCATCTTGCTGAGTGTTCCTCGGCTAAAGCAGAACAGCAATGGCGTGTCAGTCTCGCAGCCACGGAAAACTTGCTGTTGAAAACTTTAGCTGCAACTTCACCTGATACTACTCCAGGTTTGGTATTAGCCGCACCTGCACCTTTATTTAGTCACCCCCAACTAACACAACGGTTACAAACGGTAACTTTTACAGCCAGACCTTTTAACCCTTTGGCGTTGATGCCATTCATTATGCCATCAGAAATGGCGCGGAATATAAATAATATAGAAACAAATACTTCCGATCATACTACTTTTCAAGAATCTATCTTACCTTTATTACCGGCTGATCCTTTGGGTGCGGAACAGTTTTGTTTGGTGTTTACAGATAAATTTAGATTAGTTTTGGTTTTGGGGGAACATCAAAATGGTAAAAAAGAGTTTTTGTTTTCCTTTGAACCGGAAATAGTCAAAAAAGCTTGGCAATCTTTAGGTGCTAGGGTAGTTTTAACTAATCCAGAATTGTTTGCTGATTTAGATATTCAGGTGCAAAACTATCCTTTGGTTGCACCAGATTATCACACTATAATTCAATTTAGTCAGTTATTACTTCAAGAATTAACAATTACAGAAAATAATCCAGTTACACATACTTCATCACATTTTCATTCACCAACTCCACCGCCAAAATCTCCATCTCGTTCTGACATAGAATTACTCCAAGCCTTTGCCCATGAAGTTCGTACTCCATTGACAACTATTCGGATGATGACACGGTTACTATTAAAACGGCAGGATTTGCCGGGGAATGTAATCAGTCGTTTAGAAGTTATTGATCATGAATGTACTGAGCAAATTGACCGGATGGAGTTATTATTTAAAGCAGCAGAATTAGAGAATTTATCACAACCTTTAAAATTGGCTAATTCACACTTGACCCCAATGTGTTTAGAGGATATTTTACTGCAAAGTATTCCCCGTTGGCAACAAGCAGCAACTCGGCGTAATTTAACTTTAAATGTGGTTTTACCGAAGCAATTCCCCACGGTGGTTAGTAATCCGGCGATGTTAGACCGGGTACTTACTGGTTTAATAGAGAATTTTACTCGCAGTTTACCTGCTGGTAGTTGTATTCAGGTGCAAGTAATGACTGCTGGTGATCAGCTAAAATTGCAATTATCTCCTCAGTTTGATTGTCAAGATCAAGGCTATACAACAACACCACCAATTCGTAAATCTTTAGGTCAATTATTAATGTTTCAGCCGGAAACAGGGGCAATTAGTTTAAATATGGCAGCAACTAAGCATTTATTTCAAGCAATTGGTGGAAAGTTGATTGTGCGTCAACGTCCTCAAAATGGGGAAGTATTAACAATTTTCTTACCTTTGGAAGTCGGTCATCAAGTTTGACACTCTCAGGTCTAAAGACACTGAGATTCTTTAATCAATGAGCCAACTTACAATTGCTGGATTACTCCAACAAAAACAGAGGTCGATTCTCCTAAAGCGTTAATTCCGGTATGCCCTACCGTACTCGATTTTTGTATTTCATTTTTCACCAAATTTAGCTTTCCTAAACTGCAATACTGTTAGGTATGACTACGCACTCAACCAAATTAGTTAAGTTTTTACGTTGTTTAGTTATACTTAAATTATGGAACTTTTAAAAGTATATCACACCTACTGTTACTAGTCAACGAGTTAGGCTAAATATTTTCGCCCGTGTCGCTTATATCTCAGCACGCTTTGTGACTGAGCTTTACGCTTACCGAGTAATCTTGTAAAATAGATTTTTTGCAACTTGGTGCGAAACAAGGGCGGGGAAACCCCACCCCTTGAAGATGGGTTAATTAATTTTGGCTATTTATTCTTTGCTGTAAAGCTTCCCGTGCTTGTTCTCTGTCGTCAAAATGAATTTTTTCAGTACCCAGAATTTGATAGTCTTCGTGACCCTTACCGGCTAATAATACACCGTCTCCAGGTTGAGCTTGCAAAATAGCCGTCCGAATTGCGGTAGCGCGATCGCTCACAACCATTGGTTGTACTATATCAGGAATACCTGCTAATACGTCCTGTAATATCTTTTCTGGGTTTTCTGTACGGGGGTTGTCTGATGTCACTACTGCTAAATCTGCGAGTTCAGCCGCTATTTTACCCATTTTTGGACGTTTAGTGCGATCGCGGTCTCCTCCACAACCAAACACACAAATCATTTTACCAGGAATAAACGGCCGGGCAGCTTTCAGTAAGTTCTCCAAACTATCGGGAGTATGGGCATAATCTACAATCACGCTAATATCTTGCTGTGGATGAATTTGCACCCGTTCCATGCGGCCAGGAACGCCGGGAAACCCAGGAATGGCATTTGCTACCAATTGCAAATCTAAACCCACATGGACAACCGCACCCACAGCAGCTAAAAGATTTTCTAAGTTATATTGACCAACTAAAGGACAACTAAAATCTACATTTCCTTGGGGAGTATGTAAAATTCCGCTCACACCATTTGGTTGATAATTTAAATCACTCATCCAAAAATCAGCGGTACTATCATTAACGCTATAACTCCAAACCTGTTCTGGACTCAAGGATGCAATTATCCGTTTACCATAAGCATCATCAGCGTTGATAATTGCCCGTCCGTGGAGATAATTAGGACTAAATAACAACGCTTTCGCGGCAAAATAGTCCTCCATATCCTTGTGATAGTCCAAATGGTCTTGGGTAAGGTTGGTAAATACCCCCACTTCAAAAGCACAATTCAAAACCCTACCCTGGTGCAAAGCATGAGAACTAACTTCCATTACCCCAGTTTCACAACCAGCATTCATGGCTTTAGCTAATTGTTGCTGCAAATCTACTGCAAAAGGAGTAGTATTCACAGCGGTTTCCTCAAAACCAGGCCAGCGGGTGTAAAGTGTGCCTATTAACGCCGTCGGTAAATTAGCGTGAGTTAGAAAATATTCAATCAGGTGAGTGGTGGTAGTTTTACCATTTGTCCCCGTCACACCCACCATTTTCAGTTTTTGTCCAGGATAACCATAAAAAGCTGCGGCTATTTGAGCGCAGGCTTTAGTCATATTATCGGCACTCATGACTACAGAGTTAGCTGTAGGCGGATTTTTCTGCATTGCTTCCGAAGAAATAATCGCCGCTACAGCACCAGCAGCTAAAGCACCTGTCCAAAACTCTCCACCGTCTACTCTAGTTCCTGGCATTCCGATAAACAAATCTCCCACCGTGCAAGCATGGGAATTAGTTTTAAGTCCCTGAATATCAATATCTGGTATATTTACAGAATTAATCCCATCTACAGTCGCTAATAATTCCCGTAATTTCATCTGGTGAACCTCGCCACAAGCTTGTCTTGCGCTTATTCTGCATCATTTTGTCATCTATTGGGAGACATATTGACCTAACATTTTTTCTAAACGTTCGATACTGAGACGGGGAGAAGGACGGGGTATCAGTTTTTCCGTGCCGTCCCTGGTGACTAAATGCAGTACCGGGATTTCGTATTGATATGCTGTAAACCAATCTTTACGGGTGGTAATATCTCGAATTTCTAGCTGGAAACTGAGATTTTTGATTTGCGCTAGTTTTTCCTGTAAGCCTTCACAAAGATGACAACCGGGTTTGCTGTAGAGAATTAATTGCATGGGTGGAGATTTAAACGATGAAAATGTATTTTATGATTATTTTAACTGAATATATCAAAAATGTCAGAATCAGGTGGTTATCGAGCGATAGCCTGCGTGGCGTAAGCCATAGTCGAGATAATACTCACCGATTAAAGGATTAACGGGATATTTTTTGTCAGAATCAGGATGTCCACCGATTAAAGGATTAACAGGATAATAAAATATAAAATGGACGATTGCTAATAAAATTCTATAAATCTTAAAATCATATAGATGATAATTTTAACTATTTTTAAGTATTATGTTATAATCAATTCAGAGTTAAAAGAGTAAAAATATCATGATTTTAGCTGTTAAAAATGCTCTTTCCACAATTGCACCCAAGTCAACTTATGATGTGTTGATTGAAAATCAAGAGGATGGTACGGTTAAAGCGACATTATTAAGTTTGCCAGAATGTCAAGGTTTTGGTGCAACTAAAGAGGAAGCCTTAAATAATCTGATTCAGCTTTTTCAAGCAATAGAACCGGAAATAGTAACTTTAGAAATTGAACCAGCTAAAACAGATCATCCTTGGCTGAAATTTGCGGGAATGTTTGAGGATGATCCACATTTTGATGAAGTGCAGGAATATATAGCAGAATATCGTCGTGAATTAGATGCAGAAATGGAGGAATATTACCAAGAAATTGAAAATCAGGAGCATATAAAATGAGTTTATGGGTACTTGATACAGATCATGTTTCTCTCTTTCAACACAGAAATCCATTGATTGTACAGTGTGTTAATAGTGTCAAATTTGAAGAAATTGCCATAACTATAATTACTGCTGAAGAACAATTGCGTGGTAGGTTTAATGTTATTAGAAATGCCTCATCATCGGATAAATTAGTATTAGCTTATGCAAATTTTCAGAATAATTTAGATTTTTTACAAAGTGTGAATTTACTGGAATTTAGCGAAGCTGCTGGTAATATTTACACTAAATTAGTTAAGCAGAAAATCCGCGTTGGTACTCAAGATTTACGCATTGCTGCAATTACATTATCAGTTAATGGAATTTTAGTAACTCGTAATTGGAAGGATTTTGAAAAAGTGCCTAATTTGCGTTTGGAAGATTGGAGTATTAGTGAATAATGTCTGAATCAGGATTACCAGGATTAGAGGATTAACAGGATGATAAAAAATAAAAATGTCATCTCCAAATAGTGAAAAGGTAACTTTATATAGCTTGTGCTACACTATCAGACAATTTCCCAATCTTCAATTTGTAACCCTTTAACTCGTTTAAATTCCCTGACATTGTGAGTAACTAAAATTAGATTATTCACTAAAGCAATAGAAGCAATTTGTATATCATTTGAACTAATAGGAGTTCCAGAATTTGCTAAATCAGCGCGAATTTTGCCATAATTTTCTGCACATTCATCATCAAAAGGTAAAGAAACAAATTGTTCTATGAATATTTTTTGTACAGCTATAGCTTTTTGAGGATTATTACTACGCATAGAACCATAAAATAATTCAGCTTTGACTACAGAACAAACCGCAATTTTTTCAGGTTCTAAATTATCAAGATGATGATTAATGCTGAGAGATTTACCCTTGAGATACATGATACAAACATTCGTATCTAGTAAATAAATTAAAGAATCATTTTTCATTAATAACCTCAATTAAATCATCATCCGTTGCAAAATCAATATCAGCACAAGCACCATATAAATTAAGTAAACCTGCGGAATGGAGGATATTATTTTGGATTAAAAATTTTTTGAGTTCAGTGTCAGAAGGAAAGTTTAGTAAATCTTTTAGTTCATCAAAATCAATTAATCTTTCTCGAAAGGCTTCTAATACAAGATTATTCAGGATTTTTTGTGGTAAATTACCCCATTGATTTATGATTTTTGTTGTTAATTTATCTGGTAAATCAATCGTTACTTGCATAATTGGAAAATCTCCTAATGGTGCTTAGTTAATTATTCTAACATAAATTTGTTAAAAGTTTAATGTCGTAATCAGGATATCCAGGATTTAAGGATTCACAGGATGTTATTTGTCTGAATCAGGATACCCAGGATTAGAGGATTAACAGGATGTTTTTGATCACTTATGGTTTTTGTACGAGAGAGAATATATGTTTATTATTCAATAAATATCATCATTAAATATTCACAGAAAATCTATAAATAACAATCCTGTACATCCTTAAATCCTGGTTATCCTGATTCTGACAACCACAATAAACAATCTCCAAGGAAGCCAGGGAATTAATTCCCTGTCTAAAAGCTAAAGTCGGTTTAAACCGACTATTGGGAATGATGGAATATTACATTTATTTTCATCAGGTAAAAAGTCAATCAAATCCTGTACATCCTAAAATCCTGGTAATCCTGATTCTGACAGCCACAACAAACAATCTCCAAATAGTGAAAAAGTAACTTCACCTATTTGTTAATAACTAAAAACTTGAGAGGAATATTATTAGCTTCCCAGTATTCTTTGGCTGAATTTAAAATATCCAATGCTATTTGGTACTGTGTCGGTTCAGCTTGAGCAAAGATATCAGCATGATTATATAATATGACATATCTTTGAGCCGGACACCATGTTAAATCGGTGATACATTCATCAAAAGCATCCCAGTTATTGCCGAAATATGTAGGAAATTCTATTGCTTCAGCAGCTTGTTTTAAAAATGTTTGTTTGCTATTGATTTTTTTACCATCAAGATAAAAAACTTTTGTTCCTGGTTGTGCGGCTATTTGTTCCACTGTTTTATGGATGTTTTGTTTGATGTTTATTGGTAAAATGTTGAGAATATTATTCATAGTATTTTTCTATTTAATTTTCCTGAGAAGTTTCTTCGCTTTTTCATTTCCTAAATTTGCAGCTTTTCGTAAATCTTCCACTCCTTGATACTTACTGCCACTTAGATAATAACTAGCACCCCTTAAAAAATATGCTTTATCATTATTAGAATCTATTTGAATTACCTGGTTACAGTCTTTTATTGCCTCACTATAATCTTTCAAATCAAACCAGGCGGAACAACGTCTCAAATATTGTTTATCACGGTTAACATTGAGCAAGATTTGCCTAGTTAACGTTGTGTTTGTATCTCTGTAACCTTGACGACGAATACGTAAAGAGACTATAGTATTTACATCTCCACGTATTAAGTTATATACTTCTCTATTACTCATGCTTAATGTTGATATACCATTTACTTCCAAAATTTGATCACCAACTCTAAGATTTCCTGATGCTGCTGGAGAGTTATCAAATATATTAGTAATTGTTGGTATTCTAGTTTCTTCATCAATTCGAAATGAAATCCCAATACCTGTTATATATTTTTCAATTTTTATATTGGTTATTTTTCTTAATTGCGATTCTGTCAAGTTATTTGAGTCATTATCAGGAATAAGATTTATTACCTGTACAGTTGCTCCTATGAGCATAATCCCCAAAGAAATAGCCGAAAACCAAAATAATATTTTATTTGGTTTATTCTTTACTGCTGGTATTGTTTGAGGTGCTTGAATTTTTACAGGTTGACTCTGAGGGTTAGAAACTGCTGGTTGCGAAACCTGAGATTGAGGTTGCTGGACTGAAGATGAATTATTTGTAGTAGATGTTGCTGTTACTTGGGTGATGACAGGTTGACTCTGAGGGTTAGAAACTGCTAGTTGCGAAACCTGAGATTGAGGTTGCTGGACTGGTGCTTTACTAATAGATGCTGCAACCTGCCAAATCTTGATAGTCTTGTCACTACTCCCACTAGCCAGAGTTTGACCATCGGGGCTGTATGCTACTGAATAAACCGTGTCAGAATGACCAGTGAGGGTTTGTAGGAGGTTTCCTATGAATCTATTACTAATAACTTGTGATTGTGATGTTGATTCCACAACAGCAGATGGTTTTGCTTTAACAACACCAGGAAAAATATCAATACCAAGATTTGTAGAGCGATCGCACCAATAGCATTTACCATAAGTTCGGCTATAGTAATGATTATCTACCCTGCCACATATAGTTAGCCTATCATTCCCTACCTTTAACGCCTCCAACCACTTCCTAGCCGTAGGGCGGAAATTAGGATTTTTATGCCCATCATTAAAGCATTTCAGAAAACATTGCTGAACCTCTGGATGAACAATCTCCAGGGGAATTGTTCTTGCTACTGCTGCAATTAAATTATTTGACCCATTAACCCATAAACCCTGACAGATAAGTTCATTTATGTCTGGAATTTCCCCCGCACCTGTCCATTTTCCCTGAAAAGGATTATTACCACCAAATAATAATTGATAGATAATTACTCCTAACCGGAATCTATCATGTACTTCCGTTTGCTCAATACTATCAAAATCTTTACCAATCAGTTCCGGTGGTGTATATCCCTCAGAACCAACTAAACAATGATAAACTTTCTCATTTTTCGGATTTATCACCTGAAAAGAATCTGTATCAATAATTGAAGGTAAAGCCCGATTATTAACTAAAATATTTTGTGGTTTAATATCTCCCAAAACATAACCAGCAGCGTGCAGTGCTTCAATAATTGAAACGATATTCAGCGCTGTTGTGTGCAGAAACCGCCAATCAATCTCAAGTTTCAAAGCTTGACGACGACGGGGATTATAAACATCAAGAAGTTCTTTTCCATCCTTAATTTCTGGCATCAAAAAGCCCACAAAATCACCCTGATCATTTTTCAAAACTGACTTAGGCCAAGCAAAAGAAACATGATGAAGATGGGAATTTGGTTCTGTGGGTGGATTTGCTATCATTACCGCTAACTTCTGCACCCGTTCAGGTGTTGGAGAATGGTAAATTTTCGCTAAATAACCATTTTGATTAGTTCGCCAAACTTTTGCTTCACCACTATTAACTATTTCACTCAAGAGAGTAATTGATTTTCCCGTACTGGCACAGGTAAGAACTGTCATATAATTTTAATTAGATGGGTTGAAATATATGTCTAAAATCCTAAAATCCGTAGGTTGGGTTGAGGCTTTGCGTTCGCGGAGCGTGCCGAAGGCATAACCCAACAAAATTTCATAAATATTGAAAATGTTGGGTTTCATTCTTCAACCCAACCTACAGTTTTTTAGCAATTGTATCCTATTCAAAACAACACAAAAGCAAAGTTTTATCATCATCAGTGCGAGAATTTAACCGTGGAGAATCGAGAAAATCCATAATATAATTATCATCATTTCCTCCTGGTTTATCTGTTTCTCGCAAATATTCCTCCAAAGGCTTAAAGAATGGCGCATGAGGTTTCCAGTCACTCAAGCGAATTGCTACTTTTTCTAATCCATCAGTAGAAGCACAAATAAACTCTTGTTTTCCTGAAATTACCTGTACCTGCATTTCCTCCAGCGCATTAGCTGAAGTCACAAAAGTTGTTTCATTGAAAAATTCCCCCTTATCTGGTTCAAACAATAATTTATATTCTGCATCTTGGGAACGCACCACCATAAATCCATCCCCAATTTGCATGGCTGCAACCCATTCAGAAGTCGCTATAAAAACTAAAAGAGTACAGGCTAAATCATGAACAGAATAACCTTTATTAGTTGCTTGTTTGTTTAACGCAGTAATAACATCCTTGACAAACTTAGTAAAAACTTCCTTAGCTTCCATTTCCGAAAGTGGTTGAGAAAAACCTTGTTTATCAGGAAGTTCATTAATATCAGCAAAGCATTTAATTACAGTTTCTACCGCCAATTCAGAACCAAAATGAGAATATTTAGCACTTCCAGCACCATCAGCAACTGCGCCCACAATCACATCATTAAAAATGCGATAATTTCCGCAGTCTTGACAAGGTATTGGTATTTTTTGCTCTTGATGACTCGTTCCCACAGCAGAACGCGCTATAGCTTTCCAACCCACAATAAATAAATCCTCAAAATCTAATTTAAGATCCCCGACTTCTTGTTTAATCATGTCAATAAATTATTAACTTATATTAGAAGTCGGGGATCTTGTTTCTAGGTGTAATATCCCCGACTTCTTGTTTAATTATGTCAATAAATTATCAACTTAATATTAGAAGTCGGGGATCTGGTTTCTATTCAGATTATGTTGTAATTTGCCCCCATCCCACCGGCGGTAATGCCACAGCTTCCCCTACTTTGCCACTAGAAACCCGTTTCATGGAAGTGGAAAGCCAAACAAATAAAGAACGAAAATCTAAGCCATTCAGCATTACTGGAGGACGAGGTGCAATTTGTTTAAGTTTGTTCATATCTGCACCTTGAACACCAACAGTAAAAAACAACATTCGGCGCTGTGCTTCTTCTTCCCTCACCCTTTGCGCTGCACCTTCCCAAGCATCTGTAGGCGCACCATCAGTAATTAAAAATACCCAAGGACGATAGTAGAGAACACCGTTATCCTTATAAGACTGTTTGCGGGCTTCCAATAAATCTAAAGCGTATTCTATGGCTTCTCCCATTGGTGTGACACCATCTGTTTCTAGCTTAGGCGGTGTAAAATGGTCTATAGTGACAAAATCTTGCGTCAGTTTCACAGGTCCAAAGGTGACAATAGCAACTTCTACACTTAAAGAAGCTTGAGCATCTTTCATTACATCTTCTTTGAAAGCCGCCAAACCTCTATTTAACTCCTGGATAGGTTGTCCTGACATTGAGCCAGAAGTATCAAGCAAGAGAATTACCGGACAACGATTTTCCGGGTTTTCCACGAATTCAGGCAAACCTACTGGCATTTTTGATACTCCTGATTAATCAAGGTGAGATGCAAAATGTATAAACTAGATGTTACTTGTTACTACATAGCTTAACATGGATGTTTGTACGGAATCAATACCCATAATGTCTAAATATTAGTTTCATATTTATTTTTTCCCAATATCATGGATAACGTTGCTAATGGCATTTTCACAAATCATCAGTCATCTTATTTGATACGAACCACAGAGGCACAGAGGACGCAGAGGTGGAGAGAAAGGAGACTGTTAGATTTTATTTAGCAACGTTATCTTGATAATTATTTGCTTTTTACCCCTTTACTAAAAATCCGATAGTACAACCAGGTACTAAATTCTTTGAGGGGAAATAGGATATAAGTCAAAGGATTTACTGTGACAATAATATTTCTGAAATCCCGTTTTGCAAAAAATAAAATTCCCTTTGCAACTTGATTTGCTGACATCACACCATAGGGGTTTAGTTGACTTTTGAATGGTCCTAAAATTAATTTGCGAATTACACAATTTTGATCTAATCTTTTGAGGGTGACAATATCCCCTAATGCTCTTTTGCTCAGTTCATACAAGGGACTTAAGGCTGGGGAAACTTCCGCTTCTGAAGTATTTACCCAAATTTCTTTGGTGGCTTTGTCTTGGGGTCCTGTGACAGTTGCAGAAAAAACATCTATCAGTTCCAAAGCGGAAAATGTGTTAACTTGATAGGAATTTTGAATGGCGGCTGAAGTACGATCTCCATAAACATTTATGCCATGATTGATAATGAGAATATCAACTTTATTTAAACTTTCTTTTAGTTGAGTTTCATTACCTAATTCCCATTTTACAATTTTGACCCGCTCTTGAATTGCGATTTTTTCAGGATTGGTTGTTAATGCCACAACTTTGGCATTATGCTTTAATAGTTCTGCTGCTAATGCTTGTCCTAATGCACCGGAAGCACCTGTTAATGCTACGGTTTTACCTTTGAGAGAAAGTCCTGTTCCTAGTATTTTATCCACTAGGGGAAAAACACCACTATAGTAAGCGTTAACATCATCAAAATGATGTCGCCAATGATAGGTTCTATTTACCCAGAAAACGGAGGGAATTGTGTCTAATGCTCCGGGTAAATGATTGTAGTCTGTGTCTATTGTTCCTTGGAAATATCGCAGAGATGCACCGTATAAAAAAGTAACAGCATAAGCGACTCCTAACCACAATCCCCATTGATGCGCTAGTAGGGCAATTATTGTTAAAATTACTACTAATATGCCAGATTCGACGATATCGTGATACAATTGGGAGTCTACGTAGGCTTTTTGGGAAATTAAAGTTAAATCCCGTTTATATACAGCATGATGTTTATTATGCCATTTCGCTAACCATGTTATTTGATGACACAAAGCATGATAAGCATCTCTGACAATTTCTGCGAGTAGGAGGGAGGAAAATCCCCAGGTTGTGAACTGGATACAGTTATTTACTAACACTGAATCAATAGTTAAGCTTTGAGCCAAAATCATCATTTTTCTAGTAGTAGCACTTTTTCTGATATTGTGTATTTTTCCTGATCTATTTTAGCAAAATCAATGGCTTTATTAATCCCTGATTTGCTCAATTAATCGCTGTTCTAGTAAATCTAATAATTCATCTATATCTTTTCCTATTTGGTGAAAACAAGTTTCTGGTGATGATTTGGGGGCAAATTGAATTAACTTAATTTCTCCTTTACCAATACCAATCATAACTACTTCTGTTTCGGGTTTGTTATTATCAATAATTCCTAAGATCTCTTGGAGACGATTTTCAACTCGCTCATTGAGTTTTTCTATTTCGGATTGGGGACAATAGACAAAATGGGGAGTTGGTTGTAAATCAATCCCAATAGTCCCCTGACTATTACCATTTTCTAACCACAATCCCCAAAAAAGTGCGGCTAGTTCTAACTGATTGTTTTTGACAAATCTATCTAATTGTCCGCGCCATTTGTTCTCGGCTGTTTCGGGTTGGGGAATACTAAACATGATCATTAATTGGTAATTTTATTTTTGCTATTTTAACCCAGATTGCACACGCCATAAACTGGTGTAAATGCCGTTTTTCTCTAATAGTTGTTCATGAGTTCCGGCTTCGACTAATTTGCCATGTTCCATGACATAAATACAATCAGCATTACGAATGGTGGAAAGACGGTGAGCGATCGCTATTGTGGTCCGATTGACCGTAATCCGTTCTAAAGAACGCTGAATTGCGGCTTCGGTTTCATTGTCTACCGCTGAGGTAGCTTCATCTAGGATCAAAATTGGTGGATCTTTTAATACTGCGCGAGCGATCGCAATTCGTTGTCTTTGTCCCCCAGATAACTTTTGCCCCCGTTCTCCCACAATTGTCTCATAACCTTGGGGCAAACTCATAATAAAATCATGAGCTTCGGCTATTTTCGCCGCCATGATAATATCTTCATCGGTAGCGGTAAAAGTCCCATAGGCAATATTTTCTCCCACTGTACCATGAAATAAAAACACATCCTGACTAACCAAACCAATAGCCCGGCGTAGATCTCGCAAATTTAATTGTTGTAAATCAATTCCATCCAAAGTAATTTTACCACTTTGCACCTCATAAAATCGCAGTAATAGTTTAACCAAAGTGCTTTTTCCTGAACCTGTCGAACCCACAATTGCAATTGTATTTCCTGCGGGAATTTCCAAAGATAAATTGTGAATAATTGGATTTCTATTTTGATAAGCAAAACTCACATTTTGAAATTCCAAAGCCCCCCGAATCATATCTACAGGTAAATCAATATTTCCGGTATGAATTGCCATGGGAGTATCCAACAAATCCATCACTCGATTAGTAGAAGCCATTGCCCTTTGATATAAATCAAAAGTATCACCTAATCTGGTTAATGGCCACAGCAAAAGCTGAACTAAAAACACCAAAGAACTATAAGCACCTACAGCCAATCTGCCTTCTACCGCTGCCATACCGCCAAATAATAGCAAGATGGTAAAAGCGATTAAAATGAACATCCGAATAATCGGAATATACCCCGCAGATAAAGCAATTGCCTTAGCATTACTTTGACGATAAGCATTACTTTCAGATTCTACCCGCGCCGCTTCATAAGCTTCTGCTGTAAAACTTTTAATAGTGGTAATTCCACTCAAATTATTAGATAATCTCCCATTTAATAAACCGACTTTTTCCCGAACTTCTGCATAACGAGGCGCAAGAAATTTCTGGCAAATTATCGAACCAAAGAGAATAAATGGCATGGGCAAAATTGCCATCCCAGCTACACTAGGAGCTAAAATAAAAAACGCAGCCCCAACAATAATAATAGTAGTAGTTACTTGAATAATGTCATTTGCACCCACATCCAGAAACCGCTCTAATTGGTTAATATCATCACTCAAAATAGACATTAAACCACCGGTGCTGCGTTCTTCAAAATAAGCTAATTCTAATTCTTGTAAATGTTTATATGCGTCCAGTCGTAAATTATGCTGAATATTCTGTCCCAAATTGCGCCATAGTAACTTATAGACATATTCAAACAATGACTCCAACACCCAAGTAATCACCGTCAACAAGGATAAAATCAGAAATTGCCCATAAATATCTTTTACGCCTAATCGGGCGATGATAGAATCTTGTTGCTTGACTACCACATCCACCGCAATCCCAATTAATACAGGGGGTGCTAAGTCAAAAACTTTATTGAGGATAGAAGCACCAATGGCCAGTCGAATTTGTTTAGTATACTGATGTCCATATTTAAATAGCCGCTGGAGGGGACGAACAGAATGTTTACGCCTTTTGGATAATCGGATAGATTTAAATGGCATAGCCACATTAATTGATAATTACTTGCAGTTAATACTACCACATAATTGAGTTGATTTGTGATCAATATTGAAGCAATAGATACAGTTATCTTCCTTTAGGAACAGAAGAGATAATTTTGAAAAATTGGTAACTTGTAATTTGGCAAACTTCACTTTTGGGAATTATATTAGAAAATATTGTCGCTAAAATAATTATTCCCCGCAGCAAACAGCAGGGTATAATAACCGTATCAATAAACCAGATGTGCTAATTTTCAGTGAAGACTACCAAAACAGCAAATATTCCTCGTAAAACTTAGGGAATATGCCATATCAATCTTGATTTTGTGCAAAAATGCCAGTAATGTTGAGCAAATCTCCCTCCCAAAACCAGAACCAGACGTAAAAACTAGACAAATCAATATTATGTCTACTCCCAATCATCAGCAACTCTCACTCCCAGAAGCCAAGAAAATACTCAACAAATTTAACTGTCTGGATATTGCCCCCATTCTTAAACCGTCCGAAAAAGTTTCCACTCGTGAGGCATTAATTTTTCTCACCAGTCTTACTGATTATCAAATCTTAGGTATTTGTGCTGATACAGCCGCAGAGGGAATTTTAGCCATGAAAACCTATTCTCGCGCTTTGGGTTATCAAGCACCAATTGATTTACCACAACCAGAAGGCCCAGTTTACATCAAGTTAAATGGCAAAAATGGCTTGTGTTATCTCGATTCCTATGCTGGGCATCATCGGGGAGTGTTAGTATCTTGCCAGTCTTATCAAGAGGGAGGAGTTAACGAGATGTATGGACATTTACCCCTCGATTTATTTGTCTAGAATTTCGTTTACAATCATCTTTGAGGTGGGCAATGCCCACCTCATTCTTAATCACTAATTACCGCATAATATGAGCATTGTTACCTTACAATCAGTTAAGAAAGATTTTGGAATTAAAGAACTTTTAAAAGATGCTAATTTCAGCCTTGATACTAATGATAAAGTTGGTTTAATCGGCACTAATGGTTCTGGTAAATCAACTTTATTAAAAATGATTGCTAGACTAGAATCAATTGATAGTGGGCAAATTTTAGTGAATTCTGGGGCAAAAATTGTTTACTTGCCTCAACAGCCCGATATGGACGAAAATCACACTGTTTTAGAACAGGTATTCGCTGATAGTGGTGAACAAATGAACCTCGTCAAAGAGTATGAAGAATTATCTGATAAATTGGCACATTATCCCGATGATAGTCAGTTAATGTCTCGTCTTTCTACTGTGATGGAGCGCATGGATGCAACTGGTGCATGGGAAGTAGAAACTAACGCCAAAATCATTTTAACAAAGTTAGGAATTGTTGATTTTGATGTGAAAGTTGGCACATTATCAGGGGGATATCGCAAACGAATTGCTTTAGCAGCAGCCTTGATATCAGAACCTGATTTATTGTTAATGGATGAACCAACAAACCATCTTGATGCTTTATCGGTAGAATGGTTACAAAGTTATTTAAATCGCTATCGCGGCGCACTTTTATTAATTACTCATGATCGTTATTTTTTAGATAAAGTTACTAATAGAATTATCGAAATTGATCGAGGTGATATTTACAATTACACAGGTAATTATTCCTATTATTTAGAAAAGAAAGCTTTAGCTGAAGAATCTGCTGTTAGCACTCAGCGGAAACATCAAGGTCTTTTACGCCGCGAATTAGAATGGTTAAAGAAAGGCCCAAAAGCTAGAAGTACCAAACAAAAAGCCAGAATTGAACGCGCTCATGCTTTGCGAGATACTGAGTTTAAAGAAATTAATGGTAAGGTTGATATTTCTACCGTTGGTAGGCGGATTGGTAAGAAGGTTATTGAACTCAAAGATGTTAGTAAAGGCTACAATGGTAGAACTCTAATTAAAGATTTTACATATCAATTTAGTCCAGAAGATCGGATTGGCATTATTGGTGGTAATGGTGCAGGAAAATCTACTTTAATGGATATTATGACTGCCAAAATTAAACCAGATTCCGGTAGTGTGGAAATTGGGACTACAATTCATATTGGTTATTTTAACCAACATTCAGAAGAATTGTTGACGGCTGTAGATGATAATCAACGAGTGATTGATTACATTAAGGAAGAAGGGGAATTTATTCAAATATCCGACGGGACGAAAATCACTGCTTCCCAAATGTTAGAGAGATTTTTGTTTCCAGGAAATCAACAATATGCACCCATTAATAAACTTTCTGGTGGAGAAAAACGCCGTTTATTTTTATTACGTATTCTCATTAGTGCGCCCAATGTGTTGATTTTGGATGAACCGACTAATGATTTAGATGTGCAAACATTAGCGGTATTAGAAGACTATTTAGAAGATTTTAATGGTTGTGTGATTGTAGTTTCTCATGATCGTTACTTTTTAGATCGGACAGTAGACAGAATTTTTGCCTTAGAAGAAGGTGGAGGTTTACGTCAATATCCGGGTAATTATTCCATCTATTTAGATTATAAAAAAGCTGAAGAAGCAGAAAAACAAGAACCGTCAAAAACTGTAATTGTAGAATCAAAGGTTGTATCTCCAGTTGCAGAGACTAAAAAAGCCCGGAGGTTATCCAATTGGGAAAGACGGGAATTTGAGGAATTAGAACAGAAAATTGCCAAGTTAGAAACAGAAAAAACAGCAGCAGAAAAGAAATTAACAACTGTGGCTGGAAATTATAGCCAAGTGCAAAAGCTATATGAAGAGGTGGAAACTCTGAAGAAAAATATTGATTTGTCCACAGAACGCTGGTTGGAATTAGCGGAAATGGATTCTTAAGTTGCAATTAAATTAATCGTCTTGTTGAAATCTTCAAATATACGTAGGGTGGGTTAGCAAAAGCGTAACCCACCCTACATTTTTTCTCGTTCCCAGTCTCCGACTGGGAATGCTACTTAGAGGCTCTGCCTCCATGACTTAGTATCAATGAAGGCAGAGCCTTCCGTAATTCATTCCCATACAGAGTATGGGAACGAGAAACTATCATATCATTTGTTTATACAGCGGTTTCCGCTCTTATGAGGTACAAAGTTGAATCATGAAACTCTTGTAGTGCGGGCATACTATGGCTAACGCCACGCTGCGCTATCGACAAGCTCAGTACAAGTCTTGCCCGCTAGATATGTACCTCATAACACCGGGAAGTGCTGTAGTGAATGATGAGGAATAAAATACCCCATTTTAATATTATTAAAAAAGGGGTTTTGTCTATTCTGCAATTAGTTAAATACTAATACTGTTGAGAATAAGTCTGGGTTGGAGATATTCGTAATTTACTAAACGTCCCTTATTATTCAATTCAATTTTTCTCTGTACCACATTCAATTCTTGCTGAAATTTATTCACAACTTGGTCAGCATTTGGATCTGCAAATTCTTCCTCTTCATAATATCCCAGTCTGTCATAACGATAGTCTGAAAGTATGTACACAGTTGATAATTGGGTATTTGTGGGCTTGGCTGGTGGTAGAAAATCTATGAGGGCTTGACGGTCTTTAATATCACCCTTTTGTTGAATTTCTTGATAAGCAGCTAGGGGCATATTAGGAATAAAACCCATGTATTCATATTGGGAGAAATTAACCGCCGAATGCTGAGGACCACAAATATATATGATAGTAGTAACAATCTCAACTAATTGTTCTAAGGTATCAATGCGATCGCTCATACCCTTAACCCTACCACCATCCTGAGCCACTAATTCCCGCGCCCAAGCTTGTAGTTCTCCGTCTGCTTTCAAGTCTGCTGGACTCTTATAATAAAGCTGCAAATAGTTAAATACAAACTTATTAATCGCATTCCATAACAAAATTCCATCATCCCGATAAGGATAATGTGGCAAGTTTTTCACATCATCTACACCGCGATTTTTGAGTTCCCTGGGTAGAGCAAACTGGTCTAGACTCCAACTTTTATAGGCATCTACCACAATTTGCAATGATTCTTGCAGAGTTCCTGCTAATAATTCATCCACAAAACCGCCCCTACTAACCAGACGCTTGCGAGCTAAATCATTATTAGCCAACATAAACCGGAAATGGGGTTTGAGTAATATTCTCAGAGGATGATTTTCAGCCAGTTGACGAGGGGTGACAACAGCAAAGGGTTCCATTACCAGGTGAGTCCGGCATAAATGGCTGTTCATTTCATGATGATTAGCATCAGCAATTTGCACACAGGACTTAGCATAAAACCAGCTTAAAGGGTCATCAAAAGGAGTTAGCAAGGGGCTGACTTTACCTGCCTTGGGATTGATTTGAATGGCTACAGGGACTAATTGGCCTCGATCTTGAAAGCCCGAACTGCGCCAACAGAAAAAGGCCAGAGGTGCTGGTAGGTACTTTTTTCCTTTGGCATAAGTGCCACCTTGAATGAACGCCAAGGATCTATAATCAGCGACATATAGATTTCCTGTGGCCAATCTTTCGATTAAATTAATAGAATTGCCAAACTTATCCTGTAATTCTTCAATGGTAAAGGCAAAGTTAGCTGGCATTTGCTTAATTTGACGTAAAACCATCGGATTCACCCCACAAAGCCGTTGTTCTGCGAAGGAATCATCGGTTTCATAGGTTTTCATCACATTAGGTTTTTGCAAAACTGGGAAAAAGTCCTCATAATCTTGCAATTGATCTAAAGGATCCCACATAGCATGAGTTTTAACAGCCATCATATTTAGAGGAAGTTCTGCTGCCTCTAATGTCCGTTCAGCAATATACTTAGTAGAAAAATTCTCTGCGGGAGGTACGCTTTTGATCATTGCCATAGGCGGCAAAAAATCATACATGAATTGATACTCTTTGCGGCCTTTCTCTAGAGAAGATTGGCGTTGTGCGGGCTTCGGGTCATTTTGAGGTAGAAATGGCTGCATAATATTTATTTATGATATGGACTAGGATATTTGGCTTAAGTAAGAGCGACGAGCTTTACCCACGCTAATAATAACATTGGTCAGCATTTCTAATGCTAAGTCTTTCCCCGGACAAATGCGGCCAGCATGACGGGAACCAACGGAATTAAAACCCATGTGAAAAGGGCAAAGATTTTCTCTGTCTGCATTAAATTCATAAGCAGTTTTTCCCCAAAAATCTTCACTTAACATCCCCAAAAGCATAGGAATTAAAATTTTAGTTCCTTTCGGAAAAGTTCGCGCTTTACCCGCCAATGTAATCGTAAATGGTTCTGTCGCTACTCGGTGAGTGGCACTTACAGGCATAAACAGACGGGCGCATTCTAACAGAAAAAGTTGAATACTAGGACGATCATTAAGATCGAGCCTGTCCCAATAATTCTTAACATCAATTTTATCAGTTTGACGACCTTGGTAAGCAGGAAGGGGTTGATAACCCAATGCTGTTTTTCCCAAGTGTAGCGGCCCTTGCAACCCGGCAATACTCATTAAAGACACCATCAGTTTTGCAAGTTCTCGCCGCGTCATTTTATGATATTTAGGATCGTTCTCTTGAAAATTAGCTAAGGCTGGAGAATTTTCGTAAATCGTCGCTACTTGCTCTACCAATTCAGGAACTTGACGAAATCCCCATATATTTAACTTTTCTAAACTACTGCTGCCAGCAAAATAATATAATGTTCCCCTTTTTGTATAGTGGAAGGTTGTAATAATTCTTATCGTTGCTTGATCATCAGGATTAATGCCAAAAATAACGTAGTGAAGATACCGGACTAAAAAGCCCATCCAATCCCGTTGATCATTATTGAAAAATTCTTCTAAAGTATTATTGGTAATTCTATCTACATAATCAGCCGCTAACTTATTGAACAACCGTTGTGCTACTTGATCATTTTGACGCATTACCATCCCTTCATTAAAGAAGTAATTATCAACACACTTACGGAAAGCATGATGATTTTCCCCTCCGGCGGCTGCGTCTGAGAGAGTAATTAAAAGAACATTGCGACCTCCTTGATCAACTCCCGGACCATGACTAGAACTAAGCATGGAAGTTCCCAGTCTCCAGTCACGGGCTTGGGGTGAGGTTAGGGCGGTTTCTAGGGTTTTAAAGTCTCCTAAAACTACTTCCCCTGCACAACAAAAGGCATCCCCCAGCACTTGCCTTTTCCTATCTAGGTAAGGTGGATTATTGGCAATTGTTCCCTCTACAAAACTGATTATAGGTAGAAAGGTACGGCTGACTAGGTTTTGAGGGTTCTCTATTGCCCAAGCCTGAAAGTGATTGAGGGCTTTGTCTAATAATGTTGGTTGCATAAAGGCTATTTTTCTTTTGAAGGATAGTTAAATCTACTCGAAAATCCAGTTTTTATCAATATTTTTTAATTTTTGATATTTATAGCGTTTCCCATTTTAGATGGTTTTACGGAATATGGTACAAATTTATTATAGCAATATTCAAGATGTTCAGATCCCCGACTTCTTTAAGAAGTCGGGGATCTATGTTCTATGATATTTAAACAACCTCTTTAAAAAACTTCCCATGAGCCAAACTGCCATAAATCTCGTTGCTATATTCGTCTTTCTCATGACTTTTTCCAGCCTGTTAGGACCATTAATACATCTTTCCCCAACGATACCAGCTTTAGCTACTGTGACATTTTTAGGAATTGCAACTTTAGATAATTTCAGCTTTCAGGGAAAGGGAGGAACGATAGTATTAGATTTAATGGCGCGATTTTCTCCAGAATATAAAGAACGCATTTTACATCATGAAGCAGGTCATTTTCTCGTGGCTTACCTGTTAGGAATTCCGGTGACTAGCTACACTCTCAGCGCGTGGGAAGCTTGGAAAAAAGGACAACCAGGACAAGGGGGAATAACTTTAGAAGATAGCGAGTTAACAGCGCAAATAGAAACAGGTCAAATTACTGCTCAAATGTTAGACCGTTATTGTACTATTTGGATGGCGGGAATTGCGGCGGAAACTTTGGTTTTTAAGTCGGCTGAAGGTGGCAATGATGATAAAATTAAGTTAAATGAATTTCTGCAAGTTATCGGGTTTTCGGCAGCAGGTTATCAGCAAAAACAACGGTTTCATCTTCTTCAATCTAAAAATCTGATTCAGGAAAATTGGGATAGTTATCAAGCTTTGGTGACAGCAATGAGAAAAAGAGCTTCGATTGTCGAGTGTTTAGAAATAATTACCTCACACAAAGGCACTCCAGACGGGGAGAAAATGAGCGGTTATCACTAGAAATCTTTGACACTGAATCGGACGCACCTTCAAGGGTTTTCGGCATTCTCCTTATAATTGTTGCGTCCTGAAAATCCTCAAATCCTATAAATTCTGGTATGTTCACGCCCGAATATCAGGCTGTTAACCGTTTCCAAGACAGTTCTTTGCCAATTTGATCCCAGTTCCAGCGTAATAAATGAGCGGACTGATTAGCGGCAAATGTTGGTAAATTAATAGCTTGTCTAGGTGCGTCCGTAGCGAGGCTAATGGCGGTTTCTACGTCACAAATTCCCCATTTGACCAGATTTTGCACTCCCACTAATAATGGTAGGGTTGTTCCCGTTAATGTCCCATCTTGTAATCTGGCTGTACCGTTGATAATTTCTATTTGTCGGGTATCCCAAGGATAGATGCCGTCGGGTAATCCTAATGGTGCAAGGGCATCACTGACAATGAATAACCTTTCACTGGCACGCAGAAGAATTTTTAAGATCATCGGGGCAACGTGCTGACCATCGGCAATAAAAGCACAAAACACATCAGGATTGTTCATTGCTGCGCCTAATAGCCCTGGTTCGCGGTGGTGTAGGGGTGGCATGGCGTTGAAGGCATGAGTTATCATTGTAGCACCTTGAGTAAAGGCTTGTTGGGCTTCCGCTGCGGTGGCTTGAGAATGTCCTAAGCTGACGGTGATTCCCAAAGAACGCAAATATGGGATGACTTTCCCGGTGGTGTCTAATTCTGGTGCGAGGGTGATGAGTTTGACGATATGGGCATAATCTCCTAATACACGTTTAATTTGATCTATGGTGAGACGCAGAAGATACTCGGCTGGATGTGCGCCGCGTTTGTAGTAGTTTAAAAATGGTCCTTCGAGGTGGACTCCGAGAATTTCTGCGGAGGTTGGAGAATTGGGGGTATAATTGGCGAGAATGGCAAGCGATCGCTGAATATTTTCGATAGAGGTGGTCACTAAGGTTGGTAAATAACCGTCAACTCCTGCTTCCCAAAGAAATGAAGAGATTTTTGGCAGCATAGAGGAATTTTCTACTGTTAATTCTGGAAAGGCCAAACCCAGTCCACCATTAATTTGTAAGTCCACACCACCTAAAGAAATCCAGTCTCCAGCCACATCTAAAACTTGTAAGTCTTGTCGTACAACTTTTTCCCATGCTGTATTCATAGACATAATTTGCTCAATTATGCCTGCTTGGTTAACTAAGATTCTTTGTAAATCTTGATAACCGGGGACTTTTGCGTTGATAATATCTACATTTGCCAGCATGGTATTTTTGTCAGTTGTTCGTTGTCAGTTGTCAGTTGTCAGTTGTCATTGGGAAGAAATATTCCCCTACTTCCCCTACTTCCCCTACTTCCCCTACTTCCCCTACTTCCCCCACTTCCTCTACTTCCCCAGTCCCCAATCCCCAATCCCTAAATTATATGAGTCTCGAAGTTGGTATTATCATGGGTAGTGATTCCGATTTGCCTACAATGAAGGATGCGATCGCTATTTGCGAAGAATTTGGTATTGTAGTTGAAGTTGCCATTGTCTCTGCCCATCGTACCCCAGAACGAATGTTTGAATATGCTAAAACTGCACATCAACGCGGTATCAAGGTAATTATTGCTGGTGCAGGTGGTGCGGCACATCTTCCTGGTATGGTAGCATCTTTAACTCCTTTACCTGTTATTGGTGTTCCCGTCGCTACTCGAAATTTACAAGGTGTGGATTCTTTATATTCTATAGTGCAAATGCCAGCAGGAATACCTGTTGCCACTGTCGCTATTGGGAATTCTAAAAATGCTGGACTTTTAGCTGTACAAATTCTTGCTACTCACCAACCAGAATTACTCGAAAAAGTGCAAGTTTATCGCCAAAGTCTTTGTAATATGGTCATGGAAAAGCAAGCTACACTAGATCAGCTTGGATATGAAAAATATTTGAAGAGTCAGGAGTCAGGAGTCAGGAGTCAGGAGTCAGAAGCAGAAAGAAGGCAAAAGGAGAATATCAACGCTTGAGTATATACACAAACTTTTACTCCCCGTGTTTGAAGCGGCAGGGCTTAATGCAAAATATAAATATTCACATAACTCCATATTAAGCCGTGAACCCTCCTATTAACACCTCAGCCCAAACCCAAAATCGCAAAGCAGATCATATCCGCATCTGTTTAGAAGATAATGTCCAATCTCCAGTAATTACCACTGGGTTAGAAAAATATCGCTTTACCCATACTTGTTTACCAGAAATTGATGGTAAAGATATTGATGTGAGTACG
Organism: Dolichospermum sp. UHCC 0260; assembly: GCF_009711985.1. Taxonomy (NCBI): domain Bacteria; kingdom Bacillati; phylum Cyanobacteriota; class Cyanophyceae; order Nostocales; family Aphanizomenonaceae; genus Dolichospermum; species Dolichospermum sp. UHCC 0260. The sequence continues at coordinate 27,018 of NZ_VIKZ01000024.1, forward strand.
ACATTTTTGGGAAAACATCTCCATGCACCTTTGTTAATTTCCTCCATGACGGGAGGTACAGAACCAGCGGGAATTATTAACCGTCGTCTGGCCGAAGTTGCCCAAGAATACAAATTAGCAATGGGTGTAGGATCTGTAAGAGTGGCAGTGGAAAAACCCCAAGTTGCAAATACCTTTGCTGTTCGTAAATATGCGCCGGATATTCTCCTCTTTGCTAATTTAGGCGCGGTACAGCTTAATTATGATTATGGTATTGATGAATGTTTGCGAATTATTGATCTGGTGGAAGCCGATGCTTTGATTTTACATATTAACCCTTTGCAGGAATTCATTCAACCCAGGGGTGATACTAACTTTCATGGATTACTTGACAAAATATCTAACTTGTGCAACAACTTACCAGTTCCCGTAATTGCCAAAGAAGTAGGTAATGGAATTTCTGCAACTATGGCAGAAAAATTGATAGCTGTGGGAGTGCAAGCTATTGATGTGGCTGGTGCTGGTGGTACGTCTTGGGCAATGGTTGAAAGTGAACGGGCAGAAACTGTCTTACAGCGGCGTTTGGGGCAAACATTTGGGGACTGGGGGATACCCACAGCCGATTGTATTGCCAGTATTCGGGAGCATGATCCCGATGTTCCCTTAATTGCATCTGGGGGCTTACGCAATGGTTTAGATGTGGCTAAAGCGATCGCTTTAGGGGCTGATATTGCTGGTTTAGCAATGCCCTTTCTCAAAGCAGCAGCAGTATCGGAAGCGGCTGTAGTAGAATTGACAGAGGTATTAATTGCCGAAATCACCACCGTCTTATTTTGCACTGCTAACACCAATCTGTATAAATTAAAGCAATCTCAAAATTTACAGTTAATAATTGAC